>DATBKR010000054.1:0-8214 GCA_036555805.1 Hyphomicrobiaceae bacterium
AATGGCGCACCGTACAGGATGAAACTGCGAACACCTATGTTATTGCAATTGCTGCATAATGGTCGCCACCATCGCTGTCCCAAGCACGGCATCAGGTCCCAGGCACTGCGGATCGGCCCAAAGGCACCCTGAGGTGGCGCAACGTGTCAATCGGCACGGAACTTTGACCCGAGTACTGCCTCACGGAGGAATGTTACCCGAGGCAGCCGGGGACGATCGCTGATGGTGCTGTTGCCAGTAGAGCGGGTGATGGCGGGCCGGAGGTGTGCCCGGCATGGGCACTGGATTGGAGGTGGAAGTCCTTTACGGGGCGAGTTGGTAGCAACCGTGAGCCGGAGTGTCAGATTTGGATGCGCTCAAATACAAGGCGCTGCTGCTCCTCAACAGAGGCGAACTGGACAACGCAGAGAGAGCGTTCGACCGTCTGCGCCAGAGAGCAAATGGGCAAGAGAACGCCTGCTACCGCGCCGACGCCTACCTTGGTCTCGCGACCGTAAAGTCCAAGCGCGGCGCCGAGAATTATGCTGGCGCCCTGCAGTCGCTTGCTACGGCCCTATCTAATATCAATATGGTGCCTTCCGCGGAGCAGCACCGCTGCACCTTCTCGGAGATCTACTCGCTGCAGGCTGAGATCTACTCGTCCACTGGTTGGTCAAGCATGCAGCCGGCGATCACCGCGAACGCCAGGAAGTGTTGCACACGTTGCGACATGGTAGCTCCGGCGAATCAAGTGCCCGACAGAACCATCGCATAGCGAGCATGCGCAACTCACCAGTGCATGGCTCGGCAAATGTGGAAAGCGCGGGAGATCACTCGCGGCGCTGGAGGTAGAGCCGGAGCGCAAACGCCCGGCGCACAGTAACGAAAGGGCGGATCACGACGGCGCAAGCTGCGCGACCCAGAGGTGGCGTGACGCAAGTTGGCCGCGAGCGCAGCAAGGCTGGACGGCCTGCATCTAACTTTGCGATGCTTTCCCCAACGATACAGATTTGGGAGCGCAGCCCATGCAGATCGAACGCGTTCGTGCACACATCGTGCGTCTGCCGGCCGACGAGCCGCTCGCCAAGGGCAAGGCTGCGCCCGGCGCCACGCGCGACATTGTGGCGGTCAAGGTCGTAACAAGGGACGGTATCGAGGGCGTGGGCGTCACCTTCTTCGGCGCCGCGATGACCGGAGCGCTGAAGGTCGCCGTGGAGGAGCTGGGCGCCTTGATCGTGGGCGACGATCCCCGCCTCACGGAGCGCATCGCCGACAAGCTACGCCAGGCCGCCGGCACCTCCGGCCCCGCCGGCGTCTTCACGCTGGCGCTGTCCGCCATCGACACCGCGCTGTGGGACATCCGCGGCAAGGTCCTTGGCGTGCCCGTTGCCACTTTGCTTGGCGGGTTCCGTGATCGGGCGCCCGCCTACGCCAGCGGCGCCTTGATGCGCACGCTGTCGCTCGACGAGGTCCTCACCGCCGCCGGCCGTTTGGTCGAACGCGGCTGGACATCCATGAAGACGCAGCTCGCGCTGCCCGGCGGCACTGTCGCGGAGGTCGAGGTCGACCGCATCCGCCGCGTCCGCGAAGCCATCGGGCCCAACATCCGCCTGATGTGCGACATCAACCAGCGCTGGAACGTGTTCGAGGCCGTCAGCATCGGCGAGCGCATCGAGCCCCATCACCTCCACTGGCTGGAGGATGTCACTACCTGCGACGACTATGCCGGCATCGCTCGCGTTGCCGCTAAGCTCAAGACGCCGATCGCCGGCGGAGAGTACGTTTACGGCATATCGCCCTTCCGCCAGATGCTGGAGGCGCGCTCCGTCGACATCGTCATGATCGATCTGGTGCGCGTCGGCGGCATCACGCAGTGGATGAAGGTTGCCGGCATGGCGGAGGCCTTCAATCTCCCGGTCGTGTCGCACCTGATCCCGGAGGTCCACGTGCACCTGATCGCCGCCATCCCCAACGGCCACATCATCGAGTACATGCCGTGGACAAGGGACCTGTTCGACAACCCGCCGCTGCCGGTGAAGGGCGAGATGGCGGTGCCGACCCAGCCGGGCCTCGGTCTCACCTTCACGCGCGCCATCAACGACGTGCTGGATCACCGCTCGCCCTGAGCATGCCATGCAAGACCGCTATTCGCAGCAGAATTGGAACCTCACAACGATCCAGCGCCTATAGCGTCCATGTCGCGCCCTGATAATGATACTGCCTGCATCGAGTTCGACGCCGCGCTCGAGGCCTACCTGGACGGCGGCGACGCCGAGGAGCTGCTGCGGACAGCAACCTTGGTGATGGGCTCCGCCGTCTTGCTGGACGAGGAGAGAGCAGGGGTCATTGCCCTGCTCACCGGGTGCACATGCGTTCTTGAGGATTACGACGACGCGGCCCGAGCTGTGCGTAGGTGGTTCGCCACCACGGCCGAACCTGGCGCGAGGCATTGAACCATGGAGGGCGCTGTCAACTGCAATTCTTACGGCGGGGCGTAGTACCGGCGAAAGACTCAGCCAGCATGGCGTCGATCCGGGTTTTGATCGAAAGCGCCTCTCGATCTTACGCGGTGAGGCGAGCCGCCGGGCAACTGGCGGCTCGCTTTACTTCTCCTAAAATGGCGCGCCTGCGGCGCTCCATTAGCCACCATACTGACCGCGCTCGAACGCGGCGCGCGCCCAGTTGGGATATCCGCCGAACGTGGAAGCGGTTGGGGCGAAAATCTCCTTCCCACCCGTGAGGTAGTACGGGGTCCCCCATCCATCCACTCGCTGTACCTTCTTGGGATGCGCCCTGGTCGCGGCTTCGGCCGGGGCCACGGCTGCGGTGGCGACAATCGCCGCCAAAAGCCCGATAGCAGCTGTACGTGCGCGTTGAAATCTCATCTCATTCCGTCTCCAAAGAACCACGAAAAGACGCGCTCGCGGGTTCATCCATGTGGTGAAGAGCCCCCTTCGCGTCGGAGCCGCAAGCATCACGAGCGGGACGCGGATGTCATGAAGGTTTCCTGAAATTTTATAGAAGATTTGCCGGTCGGCGGGTCAGCTCGCCTGCCAGCACAGGCTCGTAGACGTCGGAGCGGTCCTTGCGCAGGCGGCGGGAGCACGGCAGCGGAGCGGTGGTCTGCCCGGTGCGTGAGCCCGCAGCCGGCCCTTGTCATCGCGACCCGCTAGTGCTTGCCTGAGCTGGATGTTCCGTTATCGGTTTTTGGGGAGAAAGTTCATGAGACGATGGGTCGCCGCATTGGTCATGTCGGTCTTTGCTGGCCTACCGGCGACTGCGCAAGAAGGATACTTCGCCCAGCTGTTGAAAATGCCGGGCTCTCTCGACAGCCTCGCTCAGGAGGTCGGGATGCAGATCTCCGGAGCAAAGGCATGCCGCATCGAGCATCGTCTGCCGTCGGCGGATATAGCCACCATCGTTGCGGCGATGCGCAAAGTGGACAGCGCGGGCGTTGACGCAGGCTTCCTCAAGGCGGCCATGATTGTGAGAGGTCTCGGCCTGCGTCCAGGCACTGCGGAATGTCGGGTTGTCGCCCAGAAGGTCGATGAAGCCGCACGCACCTATGCGAAGCTCGCAGGGGCCATTCGCAACTGAGGCGTCCTCGGCGTTCAGGTGCTCCGCTTCGTAGTCATGAACCCTTTCAGCCATGGCATGTCCACGCGAACCTGCTCCTCCGTGATCGCATTCGAGATGAACACCATGCCAGTATCGGGCGTCGCCGAGCTGCTGGCGATCAGCGTGGTGGTGTCCCGGTCGGTGTCGGCTGGCGCCACGATGGTCAGCGCCGTGTGGATGCAGCCATAGAGGTACGCGCCGCAGAGCGCGCAGGTGGCGAACTTCCCAACGCGCAGGGTCACAGAGGGCTTCCTCTCGTCGTCCATTTCCGAATTCCCCCAGCAGCGTCTCTGGTGACGCTCACGCTGGATATGGGATGGCTCGCACCACACGCCAAGGGGATGGTCCGACAGATTTGTGTATGTGCAACGTCCGCGTTCAGACAGGCAGAGCGCGCAAGTGTCGAACTCTACGCGATACTCGGTGCCGGCTGCGTCTTCGCTTTCTCGCGCTTGGGCAAGACGCTGGCGGCGCTCAGTGAGACAAACGAAACCCTGGCGCGGTTGGACAAGAATAGGTCGCTCCTCCTGAAGGAAACAGCGCATGGCGTGGCGAACAACTTTGCCACGGTTGCGGCTCTGCTCAGCATGAGGTCGGTCTTGATCGACGATGCCAAGGCTAAACGGAGCCTGGAAGAAGCGGTCGAGTAGGTGAAGGTGATGGCGCGCGTGCATCGGCGCCTTTGGGCGCGTGATCAAGACGTATCCTTGGACAGCGCGGCCTATGTCCGCGAACTGTGTGACGATCTCGGAGAGATGACGCACGGCCGGCCGATCGTGATCGAATGCCAAGCGGGCAGCCGTCCTTTGGGCATGCAGCAGGCCGTGCTGTTGGGCCTGATCCTCAATGAGCTTGTGACCAATGCGGTCAAGCACGCGTTTCCAGCCAATCGCGCCGGTCGCATACGGGTGCGTCTTGAGGTGCTCGGTACCCAACTGCGCTTGTCGGTCGAGGATGATGGTGTTGGCTTTGATCGCTCCGCTCGGAACGGCGCCGACATGGGTCAAGGGCAGGCCTTGCTGCTGGGCCTCGCCCATGAGCTTGGTGGGGGTCTGGAAGTCCAGTCAACAAGGAGCGGAAGCTCGTTCCGCATGACGTTTACCCCCACGAGCCCGGCGTCGCCCGCCCCAGCAGCTGTGACCGTTGGCTAGCGAGCATCGAGCCCGACCTGCGCGACATGCTCGTCCCTGCCCTTCCGAGCCCATGGCCACGTGGCCGATCTCGACGCGCGTGAACAACCCGGAGAGCGACGACCCGGCGATCTTGGAGCCAATTGAGGCGGAGGGCTGGCAGAGCTTGCTGTAGAACGCTGGGTTCAGGCCTGAGAGACGGGCACCTTACGTGTGCTTTGGTCGTGGACCTGACCACCACGCTGCGACGCTTCTTACGCAATTCCGCCTTCGATCGCAATGCCGCACCTGGCGCAGCAGCCAGGCAGCCCCGCTTGCAGCCAACGGTTGCTGTCATCCGCTGCGCCGCGAACTAAGATAGTGGAGGCGTCGCGGGTCTTCGCAAGATAAGACGCTGATCGGGAGGAGATAGTGACAAGTAGCAACGTCTCGCTTCTGCGTGCAGCCATTGCACTGTGCTGGGCGGCCGTACTCGGTGTCCCGTTTGCCACCGGGGCGGTGGCCGATGCGGTCGAAGTATTCCACGCCGATTCCCTTGCGGGGCCCATGCGCGGGCTCAAAAAGGCGTTTGAGGCCAACAATGCCGGCGTCACCATTAACCTCACGTCGGGCGTGTCCAAGCAACTGGCGGAGCGCATTCTAAAGGGCGATGCGTGCGACGTGTTCGCCCCCTCCTCGCCTGCGGTGATCGACCGGGACCTTATGGGCAAGAAGCTCGCGGGCTCGGGCAAGGACGCGGCGTCCTGGTACGTGATCTTTTCCGCCAACGAGATGGTGGTCATCACCGCCAAGGGCAACCCGCTCGGCATCCGCCAGGCAAGCGACCTTGCGACGCCCGGCCTGAAGTTCGCACGCGTCACGGGGGAGAAGGACCTCGCCACCGGCCGCACCATAGAGTTCCTGAAGCAGGCCACGGCGCTGGAGGGTAAGACCGAGCTCGCCCAGAAGATTATCGATGCGGCCCCGGTTGATCCTGCCAGACCAAGCACGGTGCCCGATACCGTGCGCGCCGTCGGCCAGGGCGTCGCCAATGCCGGCGTTGTCTATTACTCGGCAGCCGTCGCCGCACGCAACGAGGTCGATATCATCCGCTTCCCAGCGAGCGTCAATATGAGCGAGGCTATCCGCAACGCTGCCACCGTACCCGGCGGCGCCAAGAACCCCAAGGAAGCGGCCGACTTCGTGCGCTTCCTATTGTCCGCCGAGGGCCGCAGCATCCTGCAGCAGAGCGGCCAGCCGCCAGTGGTCCCTGCCATTCGTCAGGGCAGGGCCCCACCTGGGGTAGGCGACTGACGCCCTGGCGCGGACCTCCCCGCCTCGTCGCAACGGGCAGGACTCGTCCGCAATGCAGCGACTGCGGCAGCCAACGGAGATCTGGTCCGCGACAAGAAGGACGGTGTTGACCGCGCCATGGGAGCGGATTGCCCCGGACATTCGGAGGAGCGAGACCGGCGTCGTCGGCGGAAGGATGTCGATGCTCTACGCAAGCCATCCCGCGTCTGCTGGACGAGAGCGCCGAGCTGATCAAGCGCGCCGAGGGGCTGAAGTGACCCGCCGCGGCCACCGATCGCGAGACTTCGGGCGCCATCGGCTTCGACGCCGCCTTGGAGTCTTACTTCGAGACTGGCGACGCCGAGGAGCTGCCGCGTGCGGCAGCACTGGTGCTGGGCTCCCCGGTGCCGCTGGACGAGGAGAGGCCAAGGTCGCCGCCTTAACCGGCTGCACCCACCTGCGGCATCTTGGCGAGCTCTTCGCTACTTCACTGCCCTTAGGAATGCCTTGACCTCTTCGTCATCGAAGCCGGCCATCAGCAAAGCTTCGACCAAGTTGATATGGATCTTGCCGAGCGGCGCTGGCGTGGGCACATCTTTGTCGGGATCAAAGAAGATAGGCTCACCAGGGTTGGGCTCGCGTCCGAATTTTGCCAGGAAGGCGATGCGCTGATCGAACCGCGCTTTCCGTAGTTCCACCGGAATCTCGCCCTTTGACACAACGCGCCGCCCGCCCGAAATAGGCAGGAAGCGTACCGGATGCGCAGGACTGTGTGAACAGGGTTGATCTTGGTGGAAGGGGCCGGAATCGAACTGGCATCGGGGCTCTTATGAGGAGGCGGCTCTATCGTTGAGCTACCCTTCCCCCGGCCGCACACCTCCGCGCCCATAGATGCCGCCCCGCAACCACTTAGTGTGGTTCGCCGCCGCGTAGGCGATGGCGTGGGTGGTCTCCTGCGTCGCCTGCTCCTTGGGCATCTCCGGCTGGGCGATAGCGGCCGTCCAGAAGCCCCTTGGCGCCCGCCCCGCATTCCATGTGCCGGCCGACGGGCGCCTGCAACCGCTCCGCAGCGCTCGTCCGGTGGCGTGTCGGTTCGCTCTGGCGCGGGACCGCAGTCAGGTGCCAGGCTGCTGTTTTCGGCAAAAATTCAGGAAACCTTCATGACCGGGCGGCGCGGCTCGTGCATCGATCGCCTTCATGCTTGCTGCCAAACGAGAAGTGTACGCCATGCCTGCAACCACGCGCGAGATTGGTCTCGCCACCATCGCTTTGGTCGTCGTCACGATCGCACTTTACATCTCAATGATAGCACCATGATCCGGGTGACGCCCGTGATGCCGCGGCCTTACCCGCCGGCGGTGGCGCTCATATGAGCCGCGGGCATTGACCTGTTGTGGCTGCCTTCCCTGCGTCACGCCCGTTGCGCTCCGAAGCCCGCGCTTTGACGTGCCCAAGGATCTCGGCGGGCTCCTGACGGTCCGCCCGGCTTGGCCGCCGCAGGCACGAGCACCGTGTTCCAGCTGCCCGCCAGCAACGGCACCAATGGCGGTGCTGATCGCTGCACCGCTGGTGGACGCCATAGAGGAGTGGAAGGATGCCGCTGCCCGCCTCGGTCGGCCCGGCGGGTCCGCCCGAGGGGATGGGGAAGAGGGGCAGGGCGTTGCCCCGTGACCACTGGTGGGCAGTTCTCGGCCTCGACCTATCGCCGAATGCTTGCCGACGCGGGATTGTATGCTCGAGCACCGGGCGTGCCCGACTTTATGGTCGGGCTCGGGATCGCCGGTCCCGTCTGCATTGTCCCGATCGTCCCCGGAAGCCCCGGTCGCGTTCCTCTTGGTCCTTTGCGCGAAATCGACGGATCGCCCCAATCTCCGGGGCCGCCGGTATTGCAATTCCCGTAATATTTGCAGTCAGGGTCCTGCCACCCGTCAGGAGGGATCTGCGCGCCTCCAACCTTTGGAAGCTTCACTCCTGGGTGGGGATTTACGCAGTGCGGCGTCCCATACTTGCACAGGACCCTCACGACTGCATTTTGAGGAGCCGCAGTGGAGCCGTCGATCGGAAACGCTGCTGCCTCATACCTATGCCGTTAGTTCAGGTTGCCGGAACCAGCGGCAGCGCCGGGTGTCGTCGATCAGTGATCGCATGGTCAGTGGCGGGTGTGCCACGAGCTGCTCGATGACGCGGGCGGCGATCCGGCCAACGCCCTTGGTCT
>DATBKR010000055.1:0-16532 GCA_036555805.1 Hyphomicrobiaceae bacterium
CATCGTGTCGAGGGCCACGCATCCGGGTGCCAGGAACGGCGCCTTAAGCGGCGGGCCGCAGATGGTGGAGATCAGCCGCGACGGCAGGCGCGTGTACTTCACCAACTCGCTCTATGGGGCCGTCGATCCGCAGTTCTACCCGGACGGCATCGACGGCTGGATGGTGAAGCTTGACGCCAATCCTAATGGAGGCATCGCCGTCGATCCGAAGTTCTTCGTGCAATGGCCGGCGCCGCACCGGCCGCATCAGGTGCGCCTGGAAGGAGGCGACTGCTCGTCGGACTCGTATTGCTATCCGTGAGCGCCCCAAAATCGGACTGCGTTTCCATTTGACTGTGCGATCATGATCGACGCCTGGTCATGGCTGACATTCGCGGGGCTCGGCGCCTTTCATGGGCTGAACCCCGCCATGGGCTGGCTGTTTGCGGTTGCCCTCGGCCTGCACCAGCAGAGCCGGACAGTCGTGGTGCGATCGCTCATCCCCATTTTGATCGGCCATGCAGCGTCGGTCGGATTCGTCGCTGCCTTGTTGGTCATTGCAGGCACTCTCGTTCCTTCCCACCTCGTACGCATCGGATCGGGCCTTCTTCTGCTCGCATGGGCCGCCTACCACTGGCGCTTCGCGCATCGCCACCGTGTGCGCTTCGGTTTGCAGGTTGGGCAGTTGGGACTGGCCGCCTGGTCGTTCCTAATGGCGACCGCCCACGGCGCCGGTCTCATGCTTTGGCCAGTCCTCGTGGCATCTTGCGTTGCTACCAATTCGAGCGAGGCGGCCTTCGCTACCCCATTCCCGACGGTCCTTGCAGGCGTTGGGGTCCACACCTTGGCGATGCTCCTCACCACCGCCTTCGTTGCCGTCCTCGTCTACGAATGGGTCGGCCTTTCCATTCTTCGAAGGGCCTGGCTGAACGTCGATCTGCTCTGGATATCGGCGCTGCTCGTAACCGGTGGGCTTCTGCTTTCCGGTACGATCGGGTAGTGGGACCAGAGCGAACACTTCGCGGCCAATCGGCGGTCACGTCTGCGCCAGCTGGCAAATGACGGGACGCAACGGGCCGATTGCCGGTTGGGAGCCGAATGCGGCCGACGGTGCGGAACCCGCCAAGGTGTTCCGCCGTCAATCCGATATTCGGTGGAGCGTCATAGTTTCCCGGCATTGGGTGCCTTCGACTTCATTGCTCCCCGTCCCGTGGTTACCCGCGATTCTGCCTACGATGACATTCATGTGCCCAAAAAACGGCCCAGGGTACCTGACATCTATCCGTCCCCTGGCGTCCACGGTCCCGGGCCCATGGCCCGTTGCTATCACATCGTTCCGAATGGACCAGCGCCCGATAGCGTGTGGCTTGTAACAAAACTGATTGCCCTCGAATTCAACTCTCCATGCGCCGTCGAATCGGCCGCTCCGTCCCCCGGCCCAGGCCGCTGGCATCGCCAACCAGAGTGCAAGACCGGCAACCCCCAGCCTATGACTCTTCGCCATCCACATTTGACCCTTCTCGTATCCGGCGCCACGCCTAATCCCGACATCTCAGGGACCGTGCTTGGCCTTTGTGCGTTTGGCGCCACCGTTCCGACCTACTTGATGAAGTCGACGATGATTTGCACCACTGCGTCTTCAATCCCATGGAACCCGTGGTAGGAAAAAGCATCGCAAGGTGCTTGAGCAGCAGCCGGCATTGCGCCTGTGACCGGGTAGAATTTCTTTCGAGGACTGAGCAAGGCCGTGGCGAAGTCGCTCGCGAGCGTTGAATCGCTGGCCGGGCAAGGATCGGAGGTATGAGAAACGACTGCCACGGGAATCTTCAGCTGGGCGGTCATATACGGGGGTGTGGTTCCCAGCACGGTTTCGCTGCCGCCCTGTACAATCGGAGAGGCGAGGACAACCCCATCAGGCCGATCAGGAAACGGCAAGGTCGGCGGAACGGCGTTTGCAGCCGTGCGCGCCGCCAAGTTGAAGGCTGAGACCGCGCCGTTGCTCGTGCCCACCAACCATATCCCGGTCTTGGGCCAGAGCTTACGCGTGGCCAAGATGGCCGATGCAACGTACCGCGCGTGGGACTCGGACAAACGTTTGCCATTGAGACTGCCGGGCGCATCCAGGATTGCCACGTTCACGCCATTATTCATGAAGCGATAGGCCGAGCGGGTCAGGAAGTTGCCTCCCTGCTTGGTAACCCTTCCCTGCGCATCGAGCGCGAGTACCCCATCGCCTCCGGTCAACAGGATCACGGACGCGAAAGCGGTCGGGGTGGAGGCGGGCGGCTGCAACCCTTGCTTATGGATCGTGAACGGCACAGGGCCCTTGATCACGATTTTGGTACTGGGCGAGAGTGTAATCAGATCGGCTGCACCTGAACGGCCGGGGCACAGGAACAGGTGCGCCAGGATGCATAGTGCCGTGGCGGCACTGCCGAGCGTGAAGGAACGTGCCCTCGTCATCGGCTTCCTCCTGTCAATTCGGTGAGCAAATCGCACGCCCAGGCAATGCGAAGGCGCACTGCGATCGACGACAGCTGCTGAACCGGCCGTGTACGCGCGATCGACGGTATGCCGCATCGCGGTGTGGCGCTCATCGCCGCCCCCTGATCGGCGCAACCGGCTTTGGGAGCGGCGGTAGTCTCGCCGGCGGCCTGCTCTGTGCGGCGCCCGGCCTGCTCTGTGCGGCGCCACCGAAAACCGGGCTGCAATTTCCTGAGCAAACCTTCCTCGGGCAGCAACCGTTGTCGAGGCAGGTGCAATAAGTGGTGCAACGACACGGCCCAGGAGGGTGTGGCTGCGATAAGGCCTCGGCTCCAGACGTCGGCAGCGCCAACGCGGCAGCCGCGACGGCCGCAAGGCCGTGGCAGCGGATGCCAAAGCCGCGGTATCGTACGAACAGCATTGCTCCTCTCCTCAATCACGCGGGTTTGGCACTTGTCGTCGCTATCGCGGCGAGCAAGCATTGACGGGGTGCGCGCAACTTTTCACCCGGGCGGGAAGCGCCGTACCCAAACCGGGATCCAATCAATCAGGACACATCGGCACCGGTCCATGGTGGCCCCAACCCCCCATGTAACAGCGGTGAAGGCGCCCCTTTGCCGGACCGATCGGTGGCCGCTTGATGTTAGGCGGCGGATTGGCGGGTGGAACCGCCGGGCCTATCTTGGGCCTGACGACGTTCCCGGTGTGAACGTTCCCGGCATGGACGTGTGGGCCCACAAACAGCACAAGGCCGGCAGCGATGATCGACATCGAGGTGCAGAAGTACCGCATGGAGACCTCCTGATCGAGGCGACGGGGGATGCGATTCAATAGGGGCGGAACGTCTGGTCGATCTCAGTGGCGTTTGCCGCTGCCCAAGGGGTGCTGGCTGCCCGGTTGGTTGAAGCCGGCCGTGCCTTTCACTCCGCCTGGCACGCCGCTTTTCCCTGCGCCGGTCCCTGTGCCGGCTTGCCCGCCGCCCGTCTGCTCCACGCCGGCGGTTGGCGGTGTCAGGATACCCCCCAGGCGGCGACCCGGCGGAACGCTGCGAGGCACCCAGCCGGTGCACTTGCCGCCCGAGGTGCAACTGACCGAAGTGCCCGCGCTAGGGTTGTCACAGGCATAGCTTCCTGTTTTCCCGCCGCAGTTGGCGCACGACCCTCCTACGGCATCGCATTTGGCTTTGAGTTCCCCGCGCGAGTGCGTACCGCCAATCGAGACCTTGTGGAGGGCCGAGGCCGCGTTCGGAAAGAGCCCCGCCGTGACGAGCCCAATGGCGACGATGATCAGATTGCGCATGATGGCACACTCCAGCCGGAGCACTAATGCAAACGGCGTCGCCTCGGCGGCATGACCGACGTGGCGTGTGGCGTCCTGAACGGCGTCCTGCTCTGCGCGACAGCGCCAAATGCGTTGCTGCCCGATGAGGCGGACGTGCAAACACGCTTGGGGCAGCAGTCTTTGTGACCGCCGTAGCCAGCGAGGCAGGTACACATCCAGTAGCATTGGCGGGGGGCAGCCTCGCCTCTGGATGTCGACAGCGTCAGCACAGCCAAGGCGATGGCCGCGAGCGGGGAGGCTGTACTTACCAAGTCACAGGATCGCACGGCTAGCACGATAGCTCCTCCTCAAGTGAGCCAAGTCTGGCGCTCGCCGCAATCGCAAGATGTATCGGGCAAGCGAGAGTTCCGGCTTTCATGACAATCCTCCCGGCGTCGGACACCAGCTAGCCACCGACTGGTGAACGGTGTTCTTCATGGTCGTATCGCTTTGGCCGGTTCCCCCAATAGTGAGGGGCCACTTGGCTCTCGGGCAGTGCTGGACGCTGGCCTAAAGGCAACGGGGGCGCAGAGTCCTGATCGAACGGTCGAAGAACAGGCATTTTTCGAGTAAAGTTCACTGATCGAACTGTGATCGCGCCCGTCGCGAGCGCCGAATGAACCAACTCCTTCAGGGGGTTCTGCGGTTTGACCGGTTCGCGCTCGACGTCACGCGCGGATGTCTGCGCGTGGGCGACGAGGAGCTGGCGCTGCGGCCCAAAGCATTCGAGGTGCTGCGCTACCTCGCGCAGAACGCCGGCCGGCTGGTGTCCAAGCAGGAACTGTTCGACGCCGTATGGCCCGACGTTACGGTATCCGAGGCCTTCATTACGCAATGCATCCGGGAGCTGCGCGAGAGGCTTGGAGACAATGACCACAGGTTGATCAAGACCGTATCTCGCAGAGGCTATTTGCTCGACACCGCCGTCACCGTGGAGGCGCCGCCGGCACCGGACAGACCGGCGGCAGGGATGTCACCCGAGATACCCCGGACGCAGCTTGCCCCGCCGCAATCCGCCCGCGTGATTCTCCCGCGCAGGATTCTCCCGCACAGGCTGGGCGCGTGGGCCGGCGCTGCCGCACTTGTCCTGGGCGTCGCCGGGTGGCTGACATACGTGTCCGGCTGGAGCGCCACCGGGCCTGCCGCTCCAGCGCAGCTTGAGAGGCCGGGGCAAGGAGGCCAATTCGACGGCGTGTGGCGGGTGGAGTTCTCCCATAACGAACACTGCACCGACAGGCGACCGTTCACCACTCTTTGGATGATCAGACAGGATGCGCTGGTCACCGGCAAAACGCGCGGGACGGTCTCTGGCACCGGTGAGCTTAGAGGCACAACGCCCGCCGTCGCCGACCCTGCCCTGTCGAAAGTGGTCTCAGCAAAGCTCCGGGGCGGCCGTGGAGAGGGTGAGTGGGTCGGCCTACATGGTTGTGCCGGTGCTATTGCGTTGACACGCGTGTCAGGCCCCTAGATCGGATCGTCAGCTCGCTGTGCGGTGCCATTGCCGCGTCCGAGCTTCAAGGATCGCGACGATTGCCGGAGATGGCGGCGGGACCAACTTGCGTTCTTGGCAAGCGAGCGGGAAGAGGGTCTGTTCAGGACGGAACCGGCTCGGCCGCGCGTCGCCGCGCAACCCGGCTGCGGCTGAAGAACGCGCTTGCTCACGGCTCTCTTCGGCCGCAGCTGCGCAAATCCAGCGCCATCCGTACCAGGTGAGAGAGCGAGCGCACGCCCATCTTTCTCATGACGGCGAACCGATGATGCTCGGCAGTGCGTGTGCTGATGCCCAGATCATAGGCTATGAGCTTGCTGGGCTTGCCTTCCACCAACAGCTCGAACACTTGTTTCTCGCGGTCACTGAGCAGGGCGTAGTGCGCGGCTGCGACTTGCGACTGCGCGAACGTGTCGGCCAGGGTTTCGACACGACCGACGGCTTCTTCCACCGCGTTGAGGAACGCAACCGGATCGAACGGTTTCTCGATGAAATGGAAGGCACCGGCGCGCATCGCCGATACCGCCATCGGAATATCTCCATGCCCGGTGATCATCACCACGACGTGCCTGACCCCCATTTCATTGAAGCGCCCGAGCAGCTCTATGCCGCCCATGCCCGGCAGGCGGACGTCGAGGAGAAGGCAGGCGGGCCGCACGGCGTGGCCGGACGCCAGGAATTCTTCGGCGGTGGCAAATCCAGCCGCGCCGATGTTGGCCGTCGCCAGCAATACCGCCATGGAATCGCGCAGCCGGGCATCGTCGTCGACGATCAGCACCTGTGCTTTGCACGTCATCTCGGTCCGCCCAACCGCAGTTCTACGCTGAAGCGGGCTCCGTGCGGAGCAAGGTTCTGCCAGCGCAATGCACCCTCGTGGGCTTCCACAATCTGGCGCGCCAGGGTGAGACCCAGCCCCATGCCATTGTGCTTGGTCGTCTCGAACGGCTCGAACAGCCGGTCTGCGACGCAGGAGGCGACGCCGGGCCCGTCGTCCTCGACCTCGATCACAACGCGGTCCTTCCACTGACTGATCAAGCGCACGCTGACGCGGCCGCGCCGGCCATCGTCCGTGCTTGCCGCGTCGATTGCGTTGCCTGCGAGGTTCAGCAGCAGCTGCTCGAGCTGGATCGCGTCACCAAGGACGGGGGGCAGGCGGGGACTGGCGCTCGTGTCGATGCGAACGCCACGCGCGCGGGCATCGCCATCCAACAACGCCACGATCTTTACTGTTACAGCCTCCAGGTCGACGCTGGTCAGCTCCAGGCGCCCGCGGGACACGTAGTCTCTCACGCGCTCCAGCGCTTCTCGCGCCCGTCGCGCTTCCACTTCCGCCTTCGCCAACGCTTCTGCGGCTTCGGTCGGCAGTCTGCCCGACGCGCGCAGAAGCCGGCTTGCCGCGTGAAGGTAGTTGGTGGTCGACGCAAGGGGCTGACTGATTTCATGGGCCAGCGCGGTTCCGGTAGCCCCGACCAGCGCCTGCCGGGTGGCGCGGGCGAGCTCGCCCTCCTGCATTCGCATCCGTTCCGCCGAGTGTCGGCTTTCCGTCACGGCCGCGCCGAGCAGGAGGCCGGTCGCCGACAGCACCAGCATCAGCAACTGGAATGCCATGAAATCGTAGACGCCGAAACCGAGCGTAGTCCCGATCGTCACGATCAGCGCATGGGCAACGGGCAATGCCAACGACACTCCGGGATAACCCGCCTTGACCGCAATCCAGACGACAGGAATGAAGAGCAGATAGAAGAACTGATACTCGTGCGCCCCTCTGAGGCCGAAGATGAACCATAAGGCGCCCACCAGCAGGGCCGCGAACACCACGGCATCGAGAAGCCTTGCCCGTGAGAGCGCACGCCGGCTGTCCTGCGCCCGCAGCACCGTGACCGCGGCCGGCACCAAGGTGATGATGCCCAGGGTGTCGCCGACCCAGAAGTTGCCCACGGCGACCAGGAAGCGGTGCCCGAACAGGATTCCGGACAGGTAAAGCACGAGGCAATAGGCGGTCGCCAGCACCAGGATGCCGGCCGGCACGATCGTCAGCAAGGCGACCACGCGCGCCAGCCCGACCTCGCGGACGCTCCTCCACGCCTTGTCCAGCGCGAGTGCGAGACCTGCAAAGCCGACGGCGATCACCAGGCTGGTCCCGATCGGAGCAAAGAACCCGCGCGGGCCGGTATAGATGAGGAAGTCGGTCAGCAGAGATGCCACAAAAACGAAAGGCGCGAAGCGGACGCCCAGCAGCACCAGGAGGATCACGCTCGCCCCCGCCGAGGGACTCCACAGCGTGATGCCAAGCCCGTCGAGCTGATAGAGAAAGCTCACGCGCTCGAGCAGGACATAAACGGCGATGAACAGGCCGCCCCAGGCCCAAAAGGACAGTCCGAACCTCAGCAACGATGGGAGCAGCGGTTCGTACAGGTTCCGGTTGGAGAGGATGTTCGGATGCGCCACCCAAATCTCTCTGGAGATGGTCTTGTCTTTGCAGAGCCAGGCTGAAGCCTCAACGTTCGCCTGAAAACGGGGTTCCGGGCCGACGGATTACGATCGGGTATTGCATGGGAATTAATGCCCGGGCCGCCTTGAGGCCGCCTCGCCGGGCGATCGAGATTCCCATCTCCAGCAGTCGAGCCGGTCGGACTTGCCGAGCCCAGGAGGTTCGTCGGACTTGCCGAGCCCGGGAGGTTCATTGGAGGTTCATGGCCAGCGCCGCCCACGGGCTTGACAGCTGCCCTTGCCTGTTCGTGGTCCCAACAGCCTGAAGGCGCCGC
The DNA here is from genome assembly GCA_036555805.1 of Hyphomicrobiaceae bacterium. GTDB lineage: Bacteria > Pseudomonadota > Alphaproteobacteria > Rhizobiales > Hyphomicrobiaceae > AWTP1-13. The sequence continues at coordinate 8,038 of DATBKR010000055.1, forward strand.
TGCGGTGGCAAAAACTACCTGTGGCAAAAACTACCTATGGAACGGGCAAGGGACGAGGCCGTTCGCTCCACATCACTTCGACAAGGGAAACCTTCATGTCCAAGGTAATCATCCGTTCGATGGCCGCAGCCGCGTTCCTTGCCGGAGCAGGTCTTGCGTCCGCAGAGACGACCAGCTCCAAAACCACGACGACCAACCCAAGCCCGGCTCCCGCGGCAGGCGCCAACGAGACCGATGCCGGCAAGATGATGCTCACCGACGCGCAGGCCAAGAGCTGGGTCGGCAAGCCGGTCTACAGCAGCGACGGCAAGCAGATTGGCGATGTCGTCTCCTTCGAGCGCGGTGTCGATAATGCGGTGACCGAGTTGCATGCCGATATCGGCGGCTTTCTCGGCTTTGGCAAGTCGCGCGTGAAGCTTACGCCGCAGCAGTTCAAGCTCCAGACCGATCGGGTGGTGCTCAGTCTCACCCAGCGGCAGGCCGAGAACCTGCCGAAAGTGAAAGGCTAGATCAGCCGCCTAAAAACAGACGGCCGACGTCGGGGTCCGCAAGCAAATCGCAGCCCCTGCCCGCGACCGCGAGTTCGCCGGATACGAGCACGTAGCCGATGTCGGCGAAATCGAGGCCCTTCTTGGCATTCTGCTCGACCATCACGATGGTCTTGCCTTCATTGCGCTGCAGGCCACCCAGGATATCGAAAACCATGTCGATGAACCTGGGCTCGAGCCCGATCGATGGTTCGTCGACCAACAGCACGGAGGGGTCCGTCACGAGGGCGCGACTGATCTCGAGGAGGCGGCGCTCTCCACCGGACAGCACCTTTGCGGGATGTTTGCGACGGTCGGCAAGGCGCGGGTAGCGGTCGAATACCCGGGCGGCGGCCTCTCTTGCCGCCGCCGCATCTTGCATCAGGAACCCACCCATCCAGAGGTTCTCCTCGACGGTCATGTGGGGAAAGATCGACTTGTCCTGGAGCACGTAGGCGACGCCCGCGGATCTCAGCTTGGCGTTGGGCGGCAGTGTGGTAACGTCGAGCAGCTGGCCGCCATGGCGAACCTTGATTGAACCGGAATAGATGTCGGTGAACCCGAAGATGGAATGCAGCACCGTGGACTTGCCCGCCCCGTTCGGCCCGATCAGGCAAAGCGACTGGCCCTTGCCGATCCGCAGATTGAACCCGTGCAGTATTTCCATGTGGCCATAGCCGGCCCGCAGATCGTCGATGCACAGCGCAGGTTCGGTTCCGGCAAGGGCATCCAGGCGCGACACCGGCACCGTGCGCACGATGGCACGAGCTTCGCGGGCCACGTCGTCGACCGACATGACACTCGTATGCGCTGGACGAGGCCCCTCTTGCTGACTCATCATCAATGGGCTCCAAGATAGGCGTCGATCACGCGCTGGTCGTGGCGGATGCTCTCGGCGTTTCCCGCCGCCAGCAGCTCGCCGTGTGCGAGGCAGTAGATCCTGCTGGCCATGCTCATGATGACGCGCATGTTGTGCTCGATGATGAACAAGGTGATGCCGAACTCGCTGTTGGCGCGCGTGAGCCGGTCGATGACGCCATTGATCAACGTGGGATTGATCCCCGCAGTGGGCTCGTCCAGAAGCAGGACCTCCGGCTCGTTCATCAAGGCCATGGCGAGTTCCAGCAGCTTCTGCTGGCCGAACGAGAGGCTGCCTGCGTGCAGGAACCGTTTCCGATAGAGGCCGACGAAGTCGAGCAGGCCTTCTGACTTGTCGACGGCAGCCTTGCGTCGATGGGCGAACATGCCGAGGACGCCGACTTTCCCCTGCGCCTCGGAGATCAGCATGTTGTCGAGGCAGGTCATCTTGCCGTAGACGCGCGTGGTCTGGAACGTGCGCAACAGGCCGAGACGCGCAATTTCCGGGACGGACAGGCGTGAGATCTCCCGGCCCTTGAAGCGGATGGAGCCGCTGTCGATCCGGTGATACCCGACGATAGAGTTGAAGAGGGTGCTCTTGCCCGAGCCGTTCGGTCCGATGAGCCCCGTGATGCTGCCGCAGGGCACCGCCAGCGACACGTTGTTGTTGGCCGTGACGCCGCCAAACGACTTACTCACGCCCTCGAGCTCGATGACGGCGTCGGTCACGGCGAGACCTCCGGATGCGCCGCAAGCCGCACGGGATCCTTGGGACAGTCGTCGGCTTCGTTTACCGCGGGCTGCGGAGCGAGCCGATCGGGATATCGTTCCAGGAGCCAGCCGACGATGCCTTGCTGGAAATAGACGACGATGACAACGATGAGCAGTCCCAAGGTGACGTACTGCCAGCCGAGGAAATAGGTCCATGTCGCTTCCTTGATGACATGAAACACGGTGGCCCCGATCACCGGCCCCCACAGGGTACCCTTGCCGCCCAGCAGCACCATCAGCACCATGTAGATGTTGAAGGTCGTGGTGGGAAAAGCGATGTCGCGCGGCTCGATGAAGCCGGTCATGTTGCCGAAGATGGCCCCGGCGAGCCCCAGGAAGAACGCGGCGATCACCAGCGCCGTGGTCTTGATGCGGCCGGTATGGAGCCCCATGCCTTCCGCCTTGCCTTCGTCGTCGCGGACGGCGTTGAGGGCAAGACCGAAACGGGTGCGATAGAGCCAGCTGAGGAACAGCAGCAGGGCGAAGCCGACAGCGAAGAACAGCGCGTAGAAGAACAGCTTCTGCGCGTGCGGCTCGCCGGGAAACACCGGCATCGAGATGCCGCTTGCGCCCCCGACCCATTCCCAGGAGGCGACGAGCTCGGCGGCGGCTATGGCAAGGCCCAGCGTGCCGATGGCGAAGTAGGGGCCGCGCAAGCCGAACAGCGCCCAGGCCACGGGGACTGCCAGGAGGCCCGAGCCGAGACCTGCGGCCGCCGTTCCCATGCCCAGGCCGGCGAAGTATTGGATGCTGGTGAACGCGATGTGGGTGGTGCGGGCGCCGGACGTATACATGCCGACGTCGTAGAAGAGGCCAATCTGCACGATGGCCGAGACGTACATCCCGGCACCGAAGAAGAAGATGTTGCCGAGGGAGTTGTAGCCCATCTGGCCGCCCAGGATGTCCCAGGTGAGGGCGAAGACGATCATCAGCCACAACAGCGCGAGTTCGTTGCTGTAGTCGGGCAGCAGCAGCGGTGCGGCCAACCCGGCCGCGAACACCAATCCGATCGCGATCGACTGCCGCGTGCATTTCATTGCACAGCCTGCCGCAACTTGTGCTGCTGCACCTGCCTCACGGCAAGGACGACGAGCAGCAGCAGCACGACGATGGCCTGCTGATATTGCGCGCCGAATACAAAGCCGCCGAACTGCTCGAACACGCCCATTCCGAAGCCCGCGGCGATCACGCCCGGCAGGTTGCCGACGCCGGCGGCGGTCACGATCACGAACAGCCGGATCGAGTAGGTGGTGCCCATGAACGGCTGTATGTTCCACACCATCGCCACCAGGGCGCCGGTTGCACCGCAAATGGCGGCGTTGAGGCAAAAGGTGAAGGCGTAGATCCGCTCCGTGTCGATGCCGAGCACGCGGGCCGCACGCGGGTCCTGGGCCGTGGCGCGGATCGCTTGTCCCATGCGGCTGTTCCTCATGAACAGGACGACAGCGATGGAAAGCGCGACCGCCAGCACGAGGCCGACGACACGCGTGCCGGTCAGCGTGATGAGACCCTCAGCGAAACTCCAGGTCGGCAGATCGGCTTGGGCCGATTGCGTGTCGGGGCCAAAGGCGAGGTTGAGCCCTTGCTGGATGACGATGGCGATGCCGAAGGTAGCGAGCAGCGAGGTGAAGAGATCGCGACTGATGACTCGGGCGATGACAGTCTTGTACACGACAGCGCCGATCACCCACAGGACCACGAAGGCGACCGGCAGCATCAGCAGCGGATGAAAGCCGCGCTCGCCGAGCCACCATGTCACGTACCCCCCGATCATGATGAAATCGCCCTGGGCGAGGTTCTTCACGTTCATGACCCCCCACACGAGGGCCAGTCCGTAGGCGGCGAGAGCGAAGATGGCCCCGATCATCAGGCCGTCGAGCAGCAATCCGACATTGAGGATCGGGGCGCTCAGCAGAACGGAGATGTTGTCGACGATGTGCTGCATTGCGCTCGATGAAAAAAGCGGGCGGGGGACCGGCGCCTCCCGGCGGCTCAGTAATTGGCATCACGCGGGTAGACCAGCGCGCCTGCAGCCGCCTCGGCCGGCCATACGACAGTGTATTTTCCGCCCTGGATCTGACGCAGAAGCATCTCCTTGCCCGGATTGCTGCCGTCGGCCGCAAACTTGATATGACCATAGAAAGTGTCGAGGTCGGTCTTGGCCAGCGCGTCTCGCACCTTCTCTTGATCCAACGACTGCGCGCGCTCGAACGCGTCTTTCCAGACATAGACGCCGGCGCTGGCCTCGGCGGTCTGGTAGGGCACCACCTTGTATTCGGGATAGGCGGCCTTGACTGCCTTGTCGTAGTCGGCGGCGCTGCCGAACAGCGGATCGCGGGTCTTCATCGTCTCGGCCCACTGCGTCGGGCAGACGACGCCTTCGGCCACCTTCGGAAAATCCTGCGCGATCTTCGCCGACTCGCAGTGCGTCATGCCGATGAGCGGCACCTCGACCTTGAGCTCGCCCATCTGGCGCGCCGCCGTCGCGGCGCCCTTCTCGTGCCCGGAGACCAGAAGCACGTCGGGGTGCAGCGCCTTCACTTTGGTGAGGAAGGCGGTGAGATCGTTGAGGTCCTTGGGCATGCGGTCGTCGATCACAGTCTTCATCTTGTATTTCTTCAGCTCGCCGACCACGCCTTGCCGTACGTCGAGCGAGAAGGGATCGTCCTGAAAGATCATCGCCACCTTGATGGCCGACGGGTCACGGCCGGCTTTCCTGGCACGGTCGGCGGCCAGGTCGATGACGGGCGTCAGGTACTTGTCCGAGGTCGCGATGATGCCGAACTGATACCTGTAACCCTGCGTGAACAAGGAGCGTGACGCCGCTTCCGTCTGCACCAGCGGGGTCTTGTATTTCTCGGTCACCGGCAGGATCGCCTTGGTCAGCGGGGAACTATAGGGCCCGAGAATGAACTTGATCCCGTCCTGATCGATGAGACGCTCGACGAGCTGCGCGGCGCGCGCGGGCGTGGACTCGTCGTCGTAGTACTTGATCTTGAAGTCGTAGCACGTGCCGCCGATCTTCACGCCGCCGGCATCGTTGATCTTCCTGACCGCAAACTCGTAGCCGTTCTTGGTGTTGGTGCCATTGGCAGCATAGATGCCGGTGGCCGACAAGGCCGCGCCGAGCACCAGCTCCTGGCAAGTCCCGGCGCGGGCGGTTGCTGGCATGGCGACAAGCGTCGCTATGGCCGCAGCCACCCCATAGTGCGTGGCGTGTAGCATCGTCTGGTCCTCGCTGGTGTTGCCCGACGCGGTTAGGATGTCCTGGATACGCTCAGCCTCGATCTCGGGCGTGCGAACGCTTCTAGTTCAAACGTTGGTCAAGGATGCCGGGTCCAGATCGCCGCATGCGTAATTCTACGCAGGCTGAACGCGATAGCCCCGCTCGCCTGCCCGCTCCCCTGGATGAGCGGCGCCCTCACCAAGTTCGTCAGCCGGGCCGGCATCCGCCGGAGGCCCGCGAAATTCACCGCGCACGCTCAATGGCGTCGCCTGGGCCTCGTGGCGCCCGCGTGAGCGATCGAGCCACCCCATTTCCCAGGCGTGCCAGGGATGCGGCCGGCGGCGTAGGCCCAGGCCTCGGTTCGCCGATGCGGGATGCAGAAAACGCCGAGCGGGCCCTGCCGCATCCGTCAGGCTTGCCTCCGGGAGGCCTCGGGCAGCGTGTTCAGGTCCCAGCATGCCAGGATGAACACCAGAGCACCGACGATGAGGGCATTCCAAAGTGGGGTCGCGGTCCCGCTGTAGCCAAGCACCCACGGCGATATGAACAGCCAGATTCCGGCCAGCAGGTTCAACCACTCCTCCCAGGGCTGGGTTCTGACAAGTGCGGCAATGGACAACACCACCACGATCACACCGAAGATCCAGGCGTTCACGGCCGGACGGGGGGTGGTGGTGCCCGCTTCCCTGGCCGCGCTTGCGAAGCCGAGGACCCAGGGCGAGATGAAGAGCCAGGCCCCCAGCACAAGATTGACCCAGTCCTGCCATCGGTTGGAGAGGACGATGTTGCCGCGTGTCTGTGTCATCTGCGTTCTCCTGCGTTTGGTTGCCGCTCGCGGGACCGGGTGGTCGGATGTGGCCGGACCGTGACCTCGGGCGAGCTCTGTGGTGTCGCGCGTCAAGGCGCGATCAGGATGATCTCGTCTGGCTAACGGACAGCCGCCCCTAAGGTTTCAGCCGCGGCTGGGGTAAAAATGCCTACGTGACGTCGGTCTCCCATGAATGAAGCCGAGTTCATCAAGGCCAACACCAAGCTGCTGCCGGTGCCGCTGGTACCGGAGGTGCGGCTGCATCTCGCCGAGGAGTCTCTGGCGATCTGGCGCCAGACCGAGGAAGAGCTGGGCCGCATGAACGTGCCGCCGCCGTGGTGGGCGTTCGCCTGGGCGGGCGGGCAGGCCTTGGCCCGCTACGTCCTCGACAACCCGGCCCTGGCCGCGGGCCGCAGCGTGCTTGACCTGGGCGCCGGCTCTGGCCTTGCAGGCATCGCCGCCGCGAGGGCCGGCGCGGTGCGGGTGCTGGCCGCCGACACCGACGCCTTCGCCGTGGCCGCCGTCGGCCTCAACGCGGCGGCCAACGCGGTGGTGCTGGACGCGACCGGCGACGACCTCCTCGCGGCGGAGCCGCCCGGGTGCGACCTGGTCCTGGTGGGCGACCTGTTCTACGAGCGGCCCCTGGCCGAACGGGTTCTCGCCTTCCTCGAAGCGGCGCGCTCCCAGGGCGCCGCAGTGGTGGTCGGCGACCCCCGCCGCAGCTACTTCCCAAGGGAACGCTTCAGCCGGGTCGCCGAATACGCCGTACCCGTGACTCGCGACTTGGAGGACATGGAGATCCAACGCACGGGCGTCTGGCGTCTGGTGTGAAGCCCGCCGGGCCGGCTGGTGGTAGGATGCCGGCAAACGCAATGCAGGAGGATTCGCCATGACCCTCGGCAATCTCAACTACTGGCCGGTTCTCATCGCCGCAATCGCCGGCTTCGCTTTCGGAGCCGTCTGGTATACTTGGCTCAGCAAGCCATGGATGGCGGCTCGCGGCCTCCCGGAGGCAGAATTGAAGGCCAAGACCGGCCCCTCGCCGCTTCTCTTCATCGTCTCCTTCGTCGCTCTCTTCATCATGGCATGGATGTTCGCCGGCATCCTGCTGCATCTGGCGCGCGGCGGCACGGAGATGTCGGTGCGCTCGGGAGTGATCTCCGGGTTCTTCCTGTGGCTCGGCTTCGTCATCACCACCATGGCCGTCAACCATGCGTTCCAGGGCGAGCGACGCATGCTCACCCTGATCGACGGCGGCCACTGGCTGGGCGTGCTGCTGATCCAGGGCGCCATCCTCGGATGGTGGGCGGCCGGGTGATTGTGCGCGCGCACATGGTGGCGGGCAAGGCACAGACAGGCGACGGACGGTCATCTAGGATGGCGACGCGCGCCGATCCCAGCGGTCGCGTCTCGGGTGGATCATGTCGGACAACAGCACGAGCACATCGGCCGCCTACATCCTTTTGTCCGGGCTGCTGGTCCTCGCGGGGTTCGTGGTCTCCGTCGCCGTCGGCCTGCCGCACTCGAACCTGGCGGTGATCTATCTCTTCTTTTTCGGCAATGCCGCAGCGTGGATGATACTGTTTGCGCTCGGCTTGCGGTGGTATGGGAAGCCGGCGCTTTGGCTTCTCCTTGTCGCACCGTTCGCCTTCTACCAAGTCGCCTTCTTCTATTTCGTCATGTGCCTGCTCGGCGGCCTCTGCGGGCACCGCTGAACGCCTAGAGAGCGCTCTCCAGTTGATATGAATCGGAGCAGTCCACATGCTGCCCGACCATGTGCCGGCCAGTGACGCGCCCTCCCTCCTACGTCATCCCGGCGCCGCTTGCGAGCGAAGCGAGCAAGCGGGAACAGGCCGGGACCCATGCACCTGACAGCTTGCTCTCGGAACGGACAACACGCGCCGCGCAGGTCCGAAGCCAACGCAAGAGTTTGCTCGAAGGTGCATGGGTCCCGGCCTTTTCCCGCTCGGGCCTTTCAGGCCCTCGCGGCGCCGGGATGACGTAGGAGGAGGTGGCAGGCGCGCACACAGCAGCTCCGATTGCGCCGTCCGGCTGCCGCGCGCCGGGCCCGATCCACACCAAGCGAAAATGCCTCTAGGCTGCCGCAAGGGAACTGCCCAACTCCAGCCGACGTTGCCTGAGAACGTTCAGCTGCGGCGAGGGCGACCATGGCCGTCGCGTGTTCGCAACCCGGATCGAATCTGGCGATGACCGACCCGATCACGGATACCGACATCCCCGCCCGGCTCGACCGACTGCCGTGGGGGCGGTTTCACACCCTGGTGGTGGTGGCGCTTGGCATCAC
>DATBKR010000056.1:0-6788 GCA_036555805.1 Hyphomicrobiaceae bacterium
TCCAACCTGCGGCTGGCGACCGAGGGCCTCGCCGGCCGCGTCAGGCAGCGCAGCATCCGCACCGAGCCGGCGCGGCCGAAGCCGGCGCGCGCGCCCCAGACCTACGGCATCACCAACGAACTGTTCTACCAGACACTGGGCGAGCTGCGGTCGCCCGACAGCATCCTGGTCGAGGAGGCCCCGAGCTCCCAGGATGCGCTGCACGACCACTTCCCCGTAGTGCGCGCCAACGGCTTCCTTGCCACCGCCAGCGGCTGCCTCGGCTTCGGGCTGGCGGCGGGCGTCGGCGCGGCCCTCACCAGGCCGTCGAGCCCAGTGATCTGCGTGGTGGGCGACGGATCGAGCCTCTACACCATCCAGTCGCTGTGGACGGCGGCCGAGTACGACGCGGACATCCTCGTCATCGTGCTCAACAACGGCGGCTACCGCGTGCTGGAGGCCATCGCCAGGAAGAGCCAGCCCCAGCGCATCGCCGGCGTCGACATCGCCCATGTGGACTTCGTCAAGATCGCCGAGGGACAGGGCGTGCGCGCGGCGCGTTGCACGCGAGGCAGCGAGCTGCCCGGCGTGCTGAAGACCATGCTGGCCGAGAAGGGCCCGCGCCTCCTGGAGGTCGCGATCACGGACAAGGAAGACGCGATGAACATGATGGCGAAGATCGTGCCCGCACCCAAGGCGCCGGAGAAGTTCTTCATCGGCGGCAAGTGGGTGGAGCCGCTTTCCAACCGGAAGCTCGATGTGATTTCGCCGGTCACCGAGGAGCGCATCCTGAGCTATCCCGAGGCCGGCCAGGCCGACATGGACCGCGCGGTGGCCGCCGCGCGCGAGGCCTTCGACAACGGCCCCTGGCCGCGCCTGGCCCCGTCGGAACGGGCGCGCTGCCTGCGCAAGGTGGCGGACCTCTTGGCCGGGCGCCTCGACGACATCGCCCACGCCTGGACCCTGCAGGTTGGCGCGCCGATCATGCTCACCAAGAAGCTCGTCGGTCAGAATCCGACCCTCTTCAACTACTACGCCGACCTCGCCGAGACCTATCCGTTCGTGGATGAAAGGAAGCGCGACGACGGCGGCGCCGTGAGGGTGGTGAAGGAGCCGGTGGGCGTGTGCGCCGCCGTCACGCCGTGGAACGCGCCCCTGGTGCTGCTCTCCTACAAGGTCGCCGCCGGCCTCGCTGCGGGCTGCACCATGGTGTCGAAGCCCTCGCCCGAGACGCCGCTGGAGGCCTACATCCTGGCCGAGTGCATCGAGCAGGCCGGCCTGCCCGCCGGCGTCTTCAACCTGGTGCCGGCCGGCCGCGAGAGCGGCGACTACCTCGTGCGCCACGCCGGCATCGACAAGGTCGCCTTCACCGGCAGCACCGCCGCCGGCAAGCACATCGCCGCGGTGTGCGCGGAGCGCTTGGCCCGCGTCAGCCTGGAGCTGGGCGGCAAGTCCGCCGCCATCCTGCTCGACGATGCCGACTTCAAGGCCGCGCTGCCCACGCTGATGGTCTACACCATGCCCATCACCGGGCAGGTGTGCTTCTCGCTCACCCGCGTGCTGGTGCCGGAGTCGAGGAAGCAGGAATTCCTCGAACTCTATCTGGGCGCCGTGTCGGGCATCAAGGTGGGCGACCCCTTCGATCCCGGCACGCACATGGGGCCGCTCACCATGGCGCGCCAGCTCGACCGCGTGCAGGGCTATATCGCGGCCGGCCGCAGCGAGGGCGCCAGGATCGCCTGGGGCGGCGGGCGGCCCAAGGGCTTCAACAAGGGCTACTACATCGAGCCAACAGTGTTCGTGGACGTGACGCCCGACATGAAGATCGCGAGAGAGGAGATCTTCGGCCCCGTCGTCTCGATCATCGCCTACACGGACGAAGACGACGCCATCGCCAAGGCCAACAGCACCGCCTATGGCCTCTCGGGCGCCGTGTTCACCACCACGCCTGAGCGCGGCTACGCCATGGCCCGGCGCATGCGCACGGGCAGCGTCACAGTCAACGGCATGATCGTCGACCCCAAGCACCCCTTCGGCGGCTACAAGCAGTCCGGCATCGGTCGCGAAGGCGGCCCCGAAGGCCTCGACACCTATCTTGAGACCAAGACCATCCACATCGCGTGAGCGATGTGGGACGCTGGCGGCACTCAGCGGTCGGACTCTGCCGGTCTGACAGGAAGCATGCGGTGGATGAGCCGGTCCTTCAATCCGAAGTGATGGCCCAGTACGAGGCCCAGGTGGGTCCCGAGCGGCAACAGGAGCAGCATCGAGCTCGCGACGTGCACCCAATTGGCAGCCGAGGCCAGCAAGGGCGATGAGGGAACAGGATTGGGAAGATCGAAGATCCCGAACAGGCGGACGCCATAGCCGCCGGCCATCACGTAGAGAAATCCGCTGACCGGCATGATGAACATCGCGGCATAGAGCAGCTGCTCGGCGCGATGGATGATCGTCTGCTCGAGTGCCGTGAGCGTGGGCGCCCACGGCGGCAACGTGCCCGTCTTGCGGTTCAAGAGACGTGCGAGCGCCGCCGCCAGTGCCACGAGTCCGAGCGATTTGTGCCAGTTGTAATAGGTGGCCTGCTCCATACCGAGCGTCGTCGCCTCGGCGGGTGTCCGAAGCATGATCGTCGCCGACAGGTATTGCAACGCGAACAGGAGCACGATCAGCCAATGCAAGAGCTTGGTCAGCGCGCCGTACCCGAGCGTCGAATTGAGGATAGGCATTGCAAATCCTGCAAAAACGGAGAGACCGCAATTCTACGCTTGTTTGCAGGCCCGTGGAGTACGCCCACCCATCAAGGGAAGCGGCTGCTCTCCGAGCATGGCTCCGGCCACCGCGTCGCGCGCCAAATCCGGATCGAGGGAATGCTCGGCGATCAAATCGCGGCATTCCGCGACAATCAGATCCGCATCCTGCATGATCTTCAGCTCCTTGAAGCGGTCATGCCTGTACAGGCCCATGCTCTGGCCGACGATTTCGAGAAGATTGACGATGCGGAACGGCCAGTCGCGCTCGTGCGCGCACAGGGCGCGATGATCGGAATGGTAAACCGCCGCCAGCGCCTCGACGCCGGCATCGCGCGCGGCCTCGAGCTCGCTGAGCTCCAGCTTGCGCCGGTAGTCCGGAAGCACGGCGAGATTGACGCTCTGCAGGCCGACGGCCGGCTGATCGAGATCGACCAGCGTCACACCGGGAACCGCCCGCAGGATGTCGGTGGCGGCCTCCACGACGCCGGCGACGCCGGGGTGCCTGTGAAGCGCGACGCGCAGCTCGACCCGTTCCCGCAGGTGGGGTTTCAGGTCATCGAGCCGGGCCCGCAGGAAGCGGATGAATGGCGTCATCTCGAAGGGTCGCGCACCGCGTTGCTTCTCGATCGTCGGCAGCGTCGTCTCGGTGAACTGAACGTAGCAGCTCGGACACCAGGACAGCACCTGCCCCGATTTGCTGTGCGACATCTTCTCGATCGACGTCGAGCCCATGCGGCCGGACATCTCCGCATCGCCAGCGCGCATCTGCAGAATGCCGCAGCAGTGGCTCGGCCCGCCCATCGCCTGGTAGCTGATGCCCAGCGTGTCCATGATATCGAGAGCAAGAAGCGCGATATGCGGCGTCTTGAGCACGTTGCAGCCGGTGTAGAACACGAAATCGGGCGGCTCGTCCGGCTTTGCTACCGATGCAGCCCCCTGTCCCAGCCGTTCCAGCACCGCGGCCCCGAGCTGCAGGCGGGAGAGGACGGCGACGTCCCGGCTCGTGCCCCGGTATTTCAGCACGCCGTCGCGCCGCCGCTCGGGCAATCCGCTCATCCGTCTCGACATGGCGAGGCGCGCCATCGCCAGCAGAAAGCGCGGGTTGACGCCGTAGTCGCAGGCCTTGATGCACTCGCCGCTCAGCATGCAGGTGGCGGCCCATCTGCGCGAGGCGTCGGCACCCTCGCCGGTGCGCACGATATCGAGGACGCCGGCGATCACCTCCTGCGAACTCGCGTTGGCGATGCCGGCCGGCTCGACGCTCGGGCAGGCGTCGACGCACTTGCCGCATTTGATGCAGGCGTCGAGCATCTGATCTACGCGGCTGTTGAGCGCCGTCTCGAACGACATGCCGTTCATGCGCTGCGACTCCCCTGATGCCGGTAAGCTTATCGCATGGCGATTACGTAGTATCCAATGGGTCTTCCGCGCTGCGGGCTGTCGATAACGGCAAGTCGGGCATGGCGCCGAACCCCCTGTGCCCGCGGAGACGCAGGGGACCGGCGCCAATGTGCGGCAATTAGGCGAACTGAGGCCAGGAAGAATTTTCCCGGAAGTCTCGCAAGGGCCCAGCGGCGTTGCCGACGCCTCGCGCCTCGCGCCAATTGCCGCCCAGGGTTGTACGAGCCGGTCGACGTGGTGTCGGACAGCTGCAAGCCCATGCACGGAACTTTGACCTGCGCACAACGGGCTCGTATGTAAACTGCTGATATTGCGAGTTCGGCAGTGGGGGCATTATGGCACGTACAACGACGATAACGCCGGTGTTGCGATATCGGGATGCGGCCGCCGCAGCACGCTGGTTGTGCGAGGCATTCGGCTTTCACGAGCACGATCGTGCGCAGGAACTCGGCGGCGGTGTGAGGTACGTCTCGCTGCGGCTTGGCGACAGCATCGTGCTTGTGCGTCCGGTCGCCGGCTCGGTCCTCGACGATCTCATGGTGCAGCCGGACGCGATTGGGGGCGCCAACACGCAGATTTGCTACCTGACCGTCGCGGATGTGGCCAGCCATCACGCACGCGCCGGAGGCGCCGGCGCGAAGATAGAACTCGAACCGCAGGACGACGGTCTGGGGGGCCGCTTCTATACCTGCCGGGATCCGGAGGGCCACCTGTGGAGCTTCGGCACGCGCACGTACGGCGTCGCGGACGATGCGCCCAGCGCCTTCGAGCCCGCAGAGCTGGGCCCATCCCGTTCGAGTGCTCCAATCGCTCCACCCCAGCGACACGTTGCCCGCGAGGCAGAAAAACGGCGCCGGCCTCTTCGAACGCTCGCGATCCTCGTTGCAACCGGCGCTCTGGTGGCCGCTGGATGGGCGTCCCATGGCATGTACGCCGGAAGAGCCTTGAAAGAAGCGACGGCCACGTCGGTGGCGACCGCCACCCGTCTCGAAGACTCTGTCAAACACCTGAAGCATGAGCATGAGCGGCGACTGGCTGCCGAAGACGCCTCCGCCAAGGCGGCGATGAAACTGGCCGAGGAGCGGGCCGTCGTCGCCCGGCTCCGACAGGCCCAGCAAGGGGCCACCGCAGAGCTGGCCGACGTGCGCCGAGAGAAAGACGAAGCCGTGCGCGCGCTCGACTCAGCCAATGCGCTGTCGCGGGAGCACGAGCTGGCAAGGCAGCGTGCGGAAGCCCAGGCCGCGGCTGCAAAGGTCCGGCTTGCCGAGGCCGAGGGCAGGCTCGCCCGGCTGGCGAGCGAGGAGAAAGTCAATTCGACCGACAAGGAGGAATTGCAGGTGGCCAGGGCCGCAGTGCTGGAGGCGAACAGGACGATCGAGGACCTGCGCGCCCGGCAGCTGGAGCCCATGCTTCCCGATGGCGGCGATCCGATCGCCGAGGATTCGCCTTGTGTGCTGGCCGTGCAAGGCAAGGTCGCATCGGGCCACAAGGGCCAGAATACCTGGACCGCCGCCAATCTCACTCGTCTTTGCCGCGGCGCGGAGGCATCGGTGGAACCCGGCAAGTGCTTTGGGGAGATCATGCGCGGAAAGGTCGATTGGGGCGCCGGCACCACCTGGGTAACCGCCAATGCCCTCGCGCTCTGCGGTGGAACACGCAGCGCCCGCCATACTCTGGACTGCTTCAGCAGGGAGATCTCCTCGAGGCAGCCTTGGCAAGCTGCCATCCGGCAATGCAGGGCCCGATAGGAGACGAGCGACGCGATGAGGACGACCCCGAGCACCAACGGAACGCTGACGAAGCTGTCGCCTCAGAGCCGTGTCGTGCCCTGCGTGGAGAAGGCTTCCGATACCGGCTCCTGCACGTATGTGTCGAGCACATAGGCGGCGCCGACCGCAACGAGGATCGCTACGAGGCATGCAATCAAAAAGCTGCGCATGCGAACCTTTCTCTGCCTGCGTTCGCCCTTGGCCGGCTCTCCCCAGGCAGCCGCCGGCGAAAGGCGCTCGCCTCTTGCCGGCGAGCATCCCGCGCCTGCGCACCGCCGGGGCGTTTTTCATTCGGTATGGTTAGAAGCGCGTGTTGCCGCCTTTCTCACGCCATCCAGTCGAGCCCGATGTCGAGCGCGGCGGCGCTGTGGGTGAGCCAGCCGATCGAGATCAGATCCACGCCGGTCGCGGCGACCGCCGGCGCCGACTCGGGCGTGAACCGGCCCGAGGCCTCGGTGATCGCACGGCCGCCGACTGCGGCAACGGCGTCGCGCAGCTCCTCAAGCTGCATGTTGTCAAGCAGCACCGCATCGACGCCGACGGCGAGGGCCTCGTCGAGCTGCGCCAGCGTGTCGACCTCGACCTCCACCTTCACGAGATGGCCGACGGCCGCGCGCGCCCGCTCGACGGCCGGCCCGATGCCGCCGGCCGCCGCGATGTGGTTGTCCTTGATCAGCACCGCATCGTCCAGACCGAAGCGATGGTTGCTGCCCCCGCCGATGCGCACGGCATGCTTCTGCACGGCGCGCAGCCCCGGCAGGGTCTTGCGCGAGCAGGTGACGCGCGCGCGTGTGCCGCGCACCGCCGCGACCACCGAGGCCGTCGCCGTTGCAATGCCGCTCAGGTGGCAGAGGAAATTGAGGGCCGTCCGTTCGGCCGTCAGCAGGCC
>DATBKR010000057.1:0-6998 GCA_036555805.1 Hyphomicrobiaceae bacterium
AGGCCGTCGCGCATGCCGTACTTGAGACCGAGCTCGTGGGCCCAGCGATCGATGCCGACTGGCTGGAGCATCCGGAGGCATTCGCTCCAGGTGAACGGCGCCATGCAATGCCGGGCCATCATGAGGATGGGCGCATACGCCGTCTTGCTCAGGTCGAAATAGGCGTCCCACCAACCCTCGGGAACCGATTTGTGGATAAAGACGTTCTCTCCGACTTTGAGGTTCTCGCGGTCGCGCAGATTCACGCCGAAGCGCTTGGCGCCGAGTGCCATGAGCGAGACGTCCTCTGCGATGGCGTCATCGAGCGCATCGAGCACGGCGGCCGGCGTATGGTAGCGCTCCGCCTGCGCCGTGAACTCGATCAGGTTGGTCCGCATGGCCTGTTCGATCCTTGCGCAGTCGCTGCTTCCGAAGACCAGCGGTCTGCCTCGTCCGTCGACTCCTGCGAGGGTCGGCGTGGAATTTCCTTGGTGGTGCTCGTGATGCCGGTGACTGCCCATCTGGATGTGCCTCCGAAATGTCCCAATCGTCTCGGCCGCAGCCGCAGGCACGATGCGGCCGGCCGGCACGATCAGCCATGGGTACTCTCGGTAGTTGCCGCTGGGGCGAACCCCGAGCCGGCGCGACGGCGCGCGCACCTCTTTCGGGCAGACGTCAGGTGGGCCGCCCGGGTCAACCCGCGAGGTCCAGGCGGTAGAACCGGGCGGCGGTGGCGCTGAACAGCTGGGCCTTTTCCCCGTCGCTCGCGCCGTGCGCCAGGCGCTTGCAGGCGTTCCAGAACACCGGATAGCTGCAGGAGCCCTTGTCGACGGGGAAGTTGCTCTCGAACATGGCGCGTGCCGGCCCGAACGCCTCGATGCAGGTCTCAACGTAGGGGCGCCATGCCGCCGCCAGCGCCTCCGACGACGGCGGATCGGGCCGCTCGTGGAAGCCGAAGCCGCCGAGCCGCATGCCAAGCCCGCCCAGCTTGACGTATGCGTTGGGGCAGCCCGCCAGCCTCCTGATCGATGCCGCCCAGCCGGGGAAAACCTCCTGGCGCCTGCCGGCATAGGCGCCAATGCCGATCGGCAGATAGTAGGGGGACGCCGCGTTCGACATTGGCGGGCTCCTCCGTGGCTTCGGGGTCCAGAGCCTCACCCCGCGAGCCGGTCCAGCTCCTCCACGATGGCGGTGCCCATCTCGGCGGTGCCCACTTTGCGCATGTTGGGCTGCATGATGTCTGCGGTGCGGAGGCCGCGGCTGAGCGCGCCGGCGATGGCCTGGTCGATCAGGTCGGCTTCCTTGGCCAGCCCGTAGGAATAGCGCAGCGCCATGCCGTAGCTGGCGATGGCGGCAATGGGGTTGGCGAGGCCCTTGCCGGCGATGTCCGGCGCGGAGCCGTGCACCGGCTCGTAGAGCGCCTTGCGCTTGCCGGTCTTGGGGTCGGGTGCGCCCAGCGAGGCCGAGGGCAGCATGCCGATGGAGCCCGTCAGCATGGCCGCCTCGTCCGACAGCATGTCGCCGAACAGGTTGTCGCACACGATCACGTCGAACTGCTTGGGCTCGCGCACGAGTTGCATGGCGCAGGCGTCGGCCAGGATGTGCTGCAGTTCCACGTCCTTGGCCTCCCTGGCGTGCACCTCGCTGACCACCTGGTTCCACAGCACGCCGGTGCGCATCACGTTGCGCTTCTCCGCGGAATGCACCTTGTTGCGGCGCTTGCGGGCGAGGTCGAAGGCGACACGGGCGATGCGCTCGATCTCGCTTGTGGTGTAGACGGTGGTGTCGACCGCGCGCTTCTGGCCGTTTTCCAGGATGACGATCTCCTTGGGCTCGCCGAAGTAGGTGCCGCCGGTCAGCTCGCGCAGGATAAGGATGTCGAGGCCCTCGACCTTCTCGCGCCTGAGCGAGGAGGCCTCGGCCAGCGCCGGATGGCAGATGGCGGGGCGCAGGTTGGCGAACAGGTCGAGGTCCTTGCGCAGCCTGAGGAGGCCGGCCTCGGGCCTGATCTCGTAGGGCACCTTGTCCCACTTCGGCCCGCCCACCGCCCCGAACAGGACGGCGTCGGCGGCATCCGCCTTGGCGAGGGTCTTGTCGTCGAGGGGAACGCCGAACTTGTCGATGGCGGCGCCGCCGACCAGGCCGGTTTCGACCTTGAACTCGGCCTTGCCCTTCTTGTTGAGGAAGGCGACGAGCCGTTCCACCTCGACCATCACCTCGGGCCCGATGCCGTCGCCGGGC
This sequence comes from Hyphomicrobiaceae bacterium, assembly GCA_036555805.1. Lineage (GTDB taxonomy): Bacteria > Pseudomonadota > Alphaproteobacteria > Rhizobiales > Hyphomicrobiaceae > AWTP1-13. Next base: position 2,221 of record DATBKR010000057.1, read on the forward strand.
AGGAGCAGCAGGGAATGTACGGTCATGGGCGCCCCCTAAGTACGTCGCTGTTCGTGTGCGGCACCCTTGCTAGCGACCCAGGGCACACCGCGCAAGGCGCGATGCGCCGCGAGGGTGGCCTACGGCTGGTTGCCGATGGAAGCCAGCATCCGCTGTGCCTCCCCGAGGGTCGTCATCACTTTGAGCGGAAAGGTCGTCGAGCGCCGAAAACCATGTCGTTCGTAGAACGCCCGCGCCGTTTCGTCGATCGCGTCCACCAGAATGCCGCGGACACCCACGATGCCTGCCGCCTGCATGACGCGCAGAACGACATCTCTCAGCAGGTCCGCACCCAGGCCCTGCCCTTGGACTGAACGGTCTACAGCGAGGCGCGCGAGCACCATCATGGGAACCGGATCGGGCATGTTACGCTTGAGACGCCCCGACGCCTCGGAATGCTCAATGCTACCAGCCGCCAAGGCATAGTAACCGACAACAGCTTGTCCGCGGCAGACGATGTAGGTGCGGGTCGCGCCGGAACTCTGATTGGCCAGCGCCCGGCGCCTGAGCCATTCGTCCAGCGCTGGAATGCCGCAATCGAAGGCGCTCACATCATGCCCAACCGCGAGCAGCTCTGGTGCGCTAAGGGTCACGACTCCCAGGCCGGTTTGCGCTGGAGCAGAGCGCGCAACCGGGGATTATCTCGCGGAGGCCTGTCAAGCTCGGCCAGGAATGCCTTGAACGTCTTTGCGTCCACCCGGAACACCGTCTGGTCGAGAAGGACCTCTTGCGCCTCCCGCCGCATCGTGTCCATCACGAACTCCGACCGGGACTTGCCAAGCTGCGCAGCGGCGCGGTCGATCAGATCGCGGTCGGCTGTGCGGGCCCGGATGTGAATGTTCGCTTCGCGTGTCACGTCGTCGGTCATGCAGGATCTCCTCTGCATTCCGGGGTATAGCCGTATGTGGTTACAATATCAACACACCAACGACTCCCGCGCGCTATCCCAGGAACGGCAGGCGCACGAGCAGGGTGAAGCCGTTGAGCATGAGGAGGATGCCGAAGCCGGCCAGGCCGCCGCTCACGCCCAGGAGCACGAAGTTGCCGATGATCAGGTGCACCGAGGCGAGCACGATGGCGATCTGGATCAGCGCCTGGCTCCAGTCGAAGTAGGGGTCCCTGCGCAGCGCCACGTCGCGCTCGGCCTCCAGCGTCTTGGCCTTGGCAACCAGCCGGTCCGTCCCGTCCTGCGGGTCCGTCTTCAAACGATCGGCTTCGCCGCGGTGGTTCTTGATCTTGTCCTCCACCGCCTTGCGGGCCGGCCCGGCCAGGCCCGGCTGCGTCGCCAGCATCAGCTCCAGCTCGTCGGCGGCGAGGCTGTACGTGGTGCGGCGGATGTTCTTGGCCTGGTAGAACGCCCATGCATCGGAGGCGTCGATGTTGGCGCGCATGGCGTCCTTGGTCGCGTTGTTGCCGCCGACGTTGCAGACGGCAAGCAGCACCGCCAGCACACCGATGTAGACGCCCACCCACCTGTTCAGTTCTTCCTTGTCGGACTTCAGGCGCTCGATGACATCGTCCATGGACATGCGCCACCTCCCCGTGGTGCGTATCGATCAAAGCAAAAGTCGTGTCGCCTGGCGGCTCAGCCCGGCACGAGGTCATGCCGCTCGAGCACCGCCCCGTCGGGCGCCAGGCGGTAGACGATGGGCACGCCCGTTGCGAGCTCGCGCTGCACGATCTCCTCGCCCGAGAGCCTCTCAAGCCGCATGATGAGGGCGCGCAGCGAGTTGCCGTGGGCAGCCACCAGCACGTTGCGCCCGGCCTTCACCTCGGGCCAGATCTCAGCGTCGTAATAGGGCAGAACGCGGGCGGCGGTGTCCTTGAGGCTCTCGCCGCCGGGCGGGGACACGTCGTAGCTGCGGCGCCAGACGTGCACCTGGTCGGCCCCCCACCTGGCGCGCGCCTGGTCCTTGTTGAGGCCGGAAAGGTCGCCGTAGTCGCGCTCGTTGAGCGCCTGCGACCTGTGCGTCGCAAGCCCGGTCTGGCCCAGTTCCTCGAGCATCAGGTCGAGTGTGTGCTGGGCGCGCTTAAGGTCGCTGGTGAAGGCCACGTCGAACGTGTAGCCCTCGGCGTTCAGCAGCCGTCCGGCGGCGCACGCCTCGGCGATGCCCTTCTCGCTGAGGTCGGGGTCCTTCCAGCCCGTGAACAGGTTGAGCTTGTTCCATTGGCTTTCCCCGTGGCGTACGAGAACGAGCACGTTGTCCATGTCGAGTCCCTGATGTTCGGGGTCAGACCCCTCGCACGGCGCGTTGTATAGGATCTCGCCGGTTGGAGGCGAGGGGTCTAACCCGGGTCTGACCCCGGGTTTCCGGTTCGGACTAATCGAGGCCCAGCACGTCCATCATGCTGAAAAGGCCGGGCCTCTTGCCGCGGCCCCACAAGGCCGCCTTGACGGCCCCGCGCGCGAAGATGCCGCGGTCGGCCGCGCGGTGCCTGAGCTCGATCACCTCGCCATCGGCGGCGAACAGCACGCTGTGCTCGCCCACGACGCTGCCGCCGCGCAGCGCGGCGAAGCCGATGTCGCCGCGGCGCCGGACACCCGTGTGGCCGTCACGCATGCGCACGCTCACCTTGTCGAGATCGGTGCCGCGGCCCTCGGCGGCGGCGCGGCCCAGCATCAGGGCGGTGCCCGACGGGGCGTCCACCTTGTGCCGGTGGTGCATCTCCAGGACCTCGATGTCGAAATCCGGGTCGAGGGCGGCGGCCACCTTGCGCGTCAGAGCCAGCAGCAGGTTGACGCCCAGACTCATGTTGCCGGATCGGACGATGGTGGCGTGGCGTGCGGCGGCGGCGATCCTGGCCTCGTCGTCGGCGCTGAGGCCGGTGGTGCCCAGCACATGCACGATGCGGGCGTTGGCGGCCAGGGCGGCAAAGTCCACCGATGCGGCGGGGACGGTGAAGTCGAGCACGGCGTCGGCCTTGGCGAACAGCTCCGGCGCGTCATCGGTGATGACGACGCCCAGTTTGCCGAGACCGGCGAGCAGACCGGCGTCCTGCCCCAGGGCCAGCGACCCCTCGCGCTCCATCGCACCGACCAGCGTGCACGCCTCGTTGGCGTGGACCGCCCGGATCAGCTCGCGCCCCATGCGGCCAGCCGCTCCCATGACGGCGATCTTGGTCTTGCTCATCGCGCTCGTCTCGCAATCGGGTCAAACGCTGCGCCGCAGCGAAGGCCTGGCGAAGGCCGGGGCTGACCCCATTTTGGGCTCCCGACGGAGCGATATAGCAGCGCTCGATGGCAGCGCAAAGGGAGGGAGCGTAGTCTCCCTCTCCCCGCTTACGGGGAGAGGGCGGGGGTGAGGAGCAGCGGCACACCCAAACGTCGGAGTTTGTGGCTGCGCCTAACCCTCTCCCCCATGCCCCGGAGTGGGCATGGGGAGAAGGAAATTGGGCCTCAGCGCCAGGCGAACGCCACTTTCTCCAGCTTGGTTTCGCCCATCTTGGTGAAGGCGCTGGCCACCGGACGCCCGCCGCGGCGCCAGTAGAAGTTGCAGGCTGCGGTGTTGTCGAGGAGCGCCCACACGATCAGGCCCTTGGCCTTGCGCATGTCGAGCGTGTGCCGGCAGCCCTCGAACAGGTGCTCGCCGAAACCCAGGCCCTGATACACGGGATCGAGATAGAGCTCGTAGATCTCGCCCTGGTAGGGGCCTTTGTAGCGCGCGGCGCCGATGGTGGCGTAGCCGATCACCTTGCCTTCCAGGTCCAGCACCAGGGGCCCCTCGCCGGACCGCATGCCGGCGCGCCACCACTCGGGCGTGCGGTGGCGGATGTTATGCTCCAGGTGCAGGTGCGGGATGATACCCCGATAAGCGAACAGCCAGGACTCGCGGAACACCTGCGACAAGGCCACCGCATCGGCCAGCCTGCCCTTGCGTACGCTCACCTTGGACCCGGAACCCAACATCGCAGCACTATAGCCGGTCCTGGCGCGCCGCGCTGCGATTTTCTTGCCGCGGCTATCATTTGCCGCCGCCTACCCGTCATCCCGGCCATGGATTCCCTGGGCGATGCGAGAGGAGCGCGAGCAGCGCTCCGAACCGGGATCTCGTGGAGGTTCCGACTCGCGTTGCGAGGTCCCGGATAGCCTCGGCCTTCGGCCTCGGCTTCCGGGATAACCGGCTCGGGCTCGGATCGCGGATTGTTGGCGTGAAGGTCCCGTCGGCGGGGATAGTCAATTGCAGTTCATCGTGTATACGGATTAATGGTGACGGGAAGCGCGCGATGTGCTCTCGTGCGCGGGCCTCGGAGATGAGACCGGCGGTGATCCTGGAGCCGCCCCTCAGCACAGGAGCCGAGGGCTGCAGTCCGATACCTCGCCCGGCATGGCGGACAGACCGTCCGAGCGCCGGTCCGGGGTCAGACCCCTTGCGCCAAGGTCGCAATAGAGATCGTGGCTTCGACGCAAGGGGGTCTGACCCCGGTTCCCTCGACGCACGCTCGAGGACAAGGGGGTAGGGATGCGGCGAAGCCGATCTCCGATACCCCGCTGGGTCGGTGGCATGGCCAACCAAGCGCCCGGTGGCCGTCGGAGGCCGCCGGGCAGGGCGTCCTTCGCGCTCCACCGGTTTAGGTCAATGGCCGCCGGGCGCGAGCCTGGACGCCGTGCGTCTGTGATGTTGCGTTGTCAGGCTGGTGCGAGTCCAGCCCATAGGAGGTCACTCAGTCACGACCTATGAAGCCGAAGGTAACTGCGTCGCAGCAATGCGGGGTGGAGAGCAACCGGAGGCGAACGAGCA
>DATBKR010000058.1:0-26967 GCA_036555805.1 Hyphomicrobiaceae bacterium
GAGCGTGCGCACGAAGGCGGCGGCGTCGATGAGCGAGTCGAAGGTGCCGGTGTCGAGCCAGGCGTAGCCGCGCCCCATGCGCTCGACGCTGAGCGCGCCGTCGGCCAGGTAGCGTGCGTTCACGTCGGTGATCTCGAGCTCGCCCCGCCACGACGGCCGCACCTCGCGCGCATAGCGGACCACGTCGTTGTCGTAGAAATAGAGCCCGGTGACGGCCCAGCTCGAAGCCGGCTCCTTCGGCTTCTCCTGGATGGCCACAGTGCGCCCGGCTTCGTCGAACGACACCACGCCGTAGCGCTCGGGGTCGCGCACCTGGTAGGCGAACACCGTGGCCCCCTCGCCGCGGTCGCGAGCCCGCGCCAGCAGTTCGGGCAGGCCGTGCCCGAAGAAGATGTTGTCGCCGAGCACCAGGGCCACCGGGTCGCGTCCGATGAAATCGGCGCCAATCAGGAAGGCCTGGGCCAGGCCTTCCGGCTTGGGCTGCTCGGCATAACTCAGGCGGATGCCCCATTGGCTGCCGTCGCCCAGCAGGCGTTTGAACTGGCTGCGGTCCTCGGGCGTGGTGATGACGAGGATGTCGCGGATGCCCGCCAGCATCAGCGTCGAGATCGGGTAGTAGATCATCGGCTTGTCGTAGACCGGCAGCAGCTGCTTGCTGACGGCGCGGGTAAGGGGATAGAGGCGCGTGCCACTGCCGCCCGCGAGTACGATTCCTTTCAGCATGACGACGCCTCAGTCGGCGCGGCTGCCAGCGCATCGAGGCACACGGCGAGCGATTGTTGCCAGGGCGGCAGCCGGATGCCGAAATCGCGCGCGATCCTGCTGCAGTCGAGCCGCGAGTTCGCCGGCCGCCGGGCGGCAGTCGGATACCCGGCGGTGGCGATCGGTTCCAGTACGGGGGCGCGGCGTCCGCGCGCTTTCCAGCCGGCCAAAATGGCCGCGGCGAAGCCGTACCAGGTGGTGACGCCGTCGGCCGCGAGGTGGTAGAGCCCGCCGCCGCCGCCCGCCAGCAGCTGCGGCGCGAGGGCGAGGATGGCGGAGGCGATGTCGGCGGCGGACGTGGGCGCGCCGTGCTGGTCATCCACCACGCGCACCACGTCGCGGGTCTCGGCGAGCCGCAGCATGGTCCTGACGAAGTTCTGCCCGTAGGGGCTGTAGATCCAGGACGTGCGCAGCATGAGGGCGCCCGGGCAGGCCTCGCGCACGCAGGTCTCGCCTTCGAGCTTGGAGCGGCCGTAGACGCCAAGCGGCGCTGTCGCGTCGTCCTCGCTGTAGGGGGTGGGCTTGCGGCCGTCGAAAACGTAGTCGGTCGAGATGTGGACGAAGGGGATGCGCGCTGCTGCTGCGGCCACGGCAAGCCGCACGGCGCCGTCGCGGTTGATTGCGAAGGCCTGCTCCGGCTCGGATTCAGCCTTATCGACGGCGGTGTAGGCCGCGGCATTGACGATCAGACCCGGCCGGGTGGCGGCCACCGCCTCGGCGATCGAGCGGGCATCCCCGATGTCGAGATCGGGCCGTCCGACGGCAACCAGCCGCACGCCCTTCCGGGCGGCCGCCTCCACGAGGCAGCGCGCCACCTGGCCTGCGCGGCCAGCCACCAGGATCGGACGCTCTTCGCTCATCGCTCCTCGGGGGCTCCCTCGGGAGCTTGTCAGGCCTTGGCTTCCAGCAGGCCGAGGCGCTCGCCGTCGTAGACCCCGCGGCGCAGCGGCTCCCACCAGCCGGGGTTGTCAAGATACCAGCGGACGGTGCGCTCCAGGCCGGCCTCGAAGCCGACCGAGGGGCGCCAGCCGAGCTCGCGGCGGGCCTTGCCGGCGTCGATGGCGTAGCGCAGGTCGTGGCCCGGCCGGTCGGTGACGAACGTGATGAGCGAGCGCCGCGGCCGGTCGGAGGCCCTGAGGTCGTCGACGAGGTCGCAGATCTGCTGCGCCACCGTCAGATTGGTGCGCTCGCTGTCGCCGCCGAAGTTGTACTTCTCGCCCGGCACGCCGCGGGTCAGCAGTGTGACGAGTCCCGCCACGTGATCCTCCACGTAGAGCCAGTCGCGCACGTTCGAGCCGTCGCCGTAGATGGAGATGGGCTTGCCGGCGAGGGCGTTGATGATGGTGAGCGGGATCAGCTTCTCGGGAAACTGGCACGGCCCGTAGTTGTTGGAGCAGTTCGAGACGATGGTGGGCAGCCCGTAGGTCTTGTACCAAGCATGCGCCAGGTGATCGGAGCCGGCCTTGCTCGCCGAATAGGGCGAGCTTGGCTGGTAGAGAGTCTCCTCCGAGAAGTGCCCGCCCGCGCCGAGCGAGCCGTAGACCTCGTCGGTCGAGATGTGGATGAAGCGGAACCGCTCGCGCAGGTCGGGCGGCTGGCCGCGGCAATAGTGCCGCGCCGCCTCCAGCATCTGGTAAGTGCCAAGCAGGTTCGTCTCTATGAACGGCGCGGTGCCCGTGATAGAGCGGTCGACATGGCTCTCGGCGGCGAGGTGCAGCACCGCGGTAGGCCGATGTCGGGCGAACACCGCGTCCAGGGCCGGCCGGTCGCAGATGTCCACGCGCTCGAAGGCGTAGCCGGGGTGGTCGGCGATGGCGTCGAGCGATCGCGGGTTGGCGGCATACGTGAGCCGGTCCACGTTGACGAGGCATTCCACCGAGCCCGCCAGCCGCCGACATACCGCAGAGCCGATGAACCCGGCGCCCCCTGTCACGAGTATGCGCATAGTCCCGCAAATTCCCCCAAATTCCCGACTCTCAATCGAAATAGACGGGCAGATCGCGCAAGCGCGGCAGCCCGCGATCCTTTTCGGACATCACTGCGTCGTTTTCCCGCACCGGCCACGCTATTCCCAGATCCGGATCGGCCCAATTGAGGCCGCGGTCGTGCGCCGGGGAATAGACGTTGTCCACCTTGTAAAGCACGACCGTATCCGGCTCCAGAGTGCAAAACCCGTGCGCGAAACCTGTCGGCACGTAAAGCTGCTCCCCGCTTTCCTCGGAGATCTCGACGCCCACATGGCGGCCGTAGGTCGGCTGCGAGCGGCGCAGGTCTACGACGACGTCGAGAATCCGGCCCTTCAGCACCCGCACCAGCTTGGCCTGCGCGAAAGGAGGCGACTGGAAGTGCAGCCCGCGCACAGTGCCCACGGCGACCGAGCACGACTGATTGTCCTGAATGAAATCATTGCTTAACCCCGCCGCTGCAAAGTCCGCACGCACATAACATTCCGAGAAATAGCCGCGGCGGTCCGATATTCGCGTTCCCGCAATGAGACCCACGCCGGGGAGCGGAAGCGGCCGGATGTTGACCTTCATATTCCCGCCTTGGCGACCATGTTTTCGGATGGAAGACGGATGCAAGAACGCGAGTGGCGGATGGAAGATGACGGAAGCGCTGAGAAGCGGCGGCGCCAGCAATGGGTTGCGAGTTCGAGTTCGGGCTATCTGTCAGGTTGCGTGGAGGGCTGTCAAGTCGCGCAAGCGCACGCTGCGCCGGTTTGCGTCCAGGGCGGCGGATGCCGGCTTCCTCATTTTCGGCGCCGTCGCGACGCGGGGTGCTGCCGTGCCCGCTGTCGCCGCCCGGATAGCCGCCGGCCGCCCGCTCGCCGTCCTGCAGGTCCGCTGCCGCGTCCTTGGGCGCGCACTCCTGCGGCGCTGTGCGCGCGCCCGGTGCACATTGGGGGTGACACTGGGCATGACACCGGGGGTGACATGGGCCTACGCCGCCCCTATCTTTGCGCAGTTTCGAACGCTGGTGCGGAGTGGCGGAGCGATGCGGGCCGCCGTTGCTGTGGTCGAGGAGTCCGGGGTGCATTATCCGCCGGCGCCCGAGGGATTCACCGTTTACTGCATCGGTGACATCCACGGCCGCCTGGACCTGCTCCTCGACGTACAGCGGCGCATCGACGAGGACAAAGCGCGGTCGCGCAGCGGGCATGCCGCGGAGATCTACCTGGGCGACTATATCGATCGTGGCCCCGACTCGGCCGGCGTGGTGTCGCGGCTGATCGACCGGGCTCGCGAGACGCGCGCGGTCTTCCTGCGCGGCAACCACGAGCAGATGCTGCTGAGCTTCCTGGAGGGCGACGACGACAGCCTGGAGCAGTGGCGCGCCGTGGGCGGCACGGCCACCCTGCGCTCCTACGGGGTGGAGAGGAGCCTGCTTGCCCGCCCCATTGCTCCTGCGGATGTGCGCCACAACTTCGACGCGAACCTGCCGTCCGAGCACCGCAGCTTCTACGATCTGACGGGGGCTTACATCCGTGCCGGCGCCTACCTCGCGGTGCACGGCGGCATCAGGCCGGGCGTGAAACTTGAAGAGCAGAAGACGGTCGATCTCCTGGGCATCCGGCAGGACTTCCTGCAGTACGAGGGCGACTTCGGCTTCATCGTGGTGCATGGACACACCCCGGTTGCCGTGCCCGATCTGCGCCACAACCGCATCAACATCGACACCGGCGCCTTTGCCACCGGCCGCCTGACCTGCCTGAGGATCGGCAGCGACGGCGTGAGCGTCCTGGGAGCCCGCGAAAGGGGTCGGCCGGCGTAGCAGGGCGCCACGGTCGTCCTCGCCGCCCTCCGGGCTGGCGCATCACGGCGCGCGGGGAATCACCCGACGATCGCTGCGAGAGGCTCGATGGAAGACAGCCTGCGCCGCTGGCCGTCCCGGGCTGTCTCACGAGCCGGCTGCTCCGCGTGCTGCCTTGCCCCTGTGGCGGCGGTTGGTGATGCTATCCTGCTGAGCTAACAGCCTTTCTCCGCATGTCGGCAGGCGTGTGGCACAGGAACTACAACACTCACATATCGGATATTGTGCAGCCGAAATCCGCTAGGCGCCTGCACACCCCCTGTGCCATGGTGCAAAAGCCGGCGCGGGGTAGCGTCAACAGCGCGGGAGTACGGAGATCCGACGGTCAACATAGTGCGGCGTACAACCCAATATTGGGCCTAAAGCAACATGGCTACGCGCGGTGTCTTTTGTATTTTCTTGTGTTTGGCTGTGGCTGGTTGCACCGCTCTTCCGACCAGCGGTCCGAATTCCAGGCATATCGTTGAAGGCGCTGCCGCAACGCTCGTCTCGGACCGCAACGCGGTCGTGTTCGACTACGCGCTCCTCGACATCAACCGCGCCGTGCTCGACCACGTGGTCGATATCGGACCGGGGTCGTTCTTCAGGAGTTTCGGCAGCCGGCGTGGGCCGCCCGGAGCGATTCGAGTCGGCGTGGGCGACGTGGTGCAGGTGTCGATCTTCGAATCGAGCGCCGGCGGCCTGTTCATCCCGGCAGAGGCGGGAGCCCGGCCCGGCAACTTCGTGACATTCCCGCCGCAGATGGTGGATCGCGGGGGCACGATCTCGGTGCCGTTTGCCGGGCAGGTGCAGGCGTCCGGCCGCTCCTTGACGGAAATTCAGAAGGAGATCGAGGCGCGGCTCGCCAAGCGCGCCGTCGAGCCCCAGGCCATCGTGTCGCTTGCCGAGCAGAACGCCAGCGAGGTGGCGGTCGTCGGCGAGGGTGTCAACGCCGCCAACAAGTTCAAGATCAGGCCCAACGGCGAACGCATCCTGGACATGATCTCCAAGGCCGGCGGGCTCAAGTACCCCGGCTACGAGCTGTTCGTGACGCTCCAGCGCGGCAAGCAGAAGGCGACCGTCTATTTCCCGACGCTGGTGAGCCGCCCCGACGAGAACGTGTTCGTCGCGCCCGGCGACACCATCTACGTGTACCACGAGCAGCAGAAGTTCGTGGCGGTGGGCGCACTGGCAAGCGTTGGCCAGACGAGCGGCCTGACGGGGCTGTTCCCGTTCGATCAGGAGCGTCTGTCGCTCAACGAGGCGGTCGCCAAGGCGGGCGGCCTCCTGGACAGCCGGGCCAACCCGGCTCAGGTGTTCCTCTACCGCATGGAGTACCGCGAGGTTCTGGAGGGGTTGAAGGTCGATCTGAAGAAGTTCCCCAAGCATCAGAAGTTCATCCCGACGATCTACCGGGCCAATTTCCGCGATCCGTCGAGCTTCTTCTTCGCCCAGAGCTTCCCGATGCGCCACAAGGACATCATTTACGTCGCCAACGCAGAATCGGTAGAGCTGACCAAGTTCCTGGACTTCCTGCGTACGATCACGTCCACAGCGGCTGGCGTGGCCACGGATGGCATCGTGATCGGCGACCCCAACCGCGCCTTCAAGTAGGGGATGTGCGTTCGACCGGGGGGGTGGCCTCACGGGACGCGACCCTTTGGCTCGCGCGGAACATGCCTTCGTTGGTGTGACCGCCGGCCACCGCGCTGAGCTTCTCGTGCAGGCGATCCCTGGCTGCATCGGAAGGGCGCAGCCGCGATCCGGGGCCTGATCGCCCGATGCGCGGCCACGGCTGCGCTTGTTCCCGATCAGGACCGCGCGAGGTCGAAGCGGTCGAGGTTCATCACCTTGGTCCATGCCGCCACGAAGTCGCGCACGAAGCGTTCCTTCGCGTCGTCCTGGGCGTAGACCTCCGCCAGCGCCCTGAGTTGCGAGTTCGACCCGAACACGAGATCGACGCGGGTGGCGGTCCACTTCGGCGCGTCGGTCTTCCGGTCGCGGCCCTCGAACACGTCCTGGGCGTCCGACACCGCCTTCCACGCCGTGCCCATGTCGAGCAGATTGACGAAGAAGTCGTTGCTCAGCGTCTCGGCGCGCTTGGTGAACACGCCGTGCTGGGACTTGTCGAAATTGGCGTTCAACACGCGCAGGCCGCCGACCAGGACCGTCATCTCCGGCGCCGTCAGCGTCAGGAGTTGCGCCTTGTCCACCAGCAGTTCCTCGGCCGACACGGCGTATTGCTTCTTCTGGTAGTTCCGGAAACCGTCTGCGACCGGTTCCAGAACCGCGAAGGACTCAACGTCGGTCTGCTCCTGCGAGGCGTCCGTACGGCCGGGCGCGAAGGGCACCTCGATGGCGTGCCCGGCGTTCCTGGCGGCCTGCTCGACGGCGGCCGAGCCGCCCAGCACGATCAGGTCGGCGAGCGAGACCTTCTTGCTGCCGGCCGCAGCCGCGCTGAACGCCTTCTGGATCTCCGCGATGGCCGCCAGCACCTTGGCCAGCTGGGCCGGCTGGTTGACCTCCCAGTCCTTCTGCGGTGCCAGGCGGATGCGCGCCCCGTTTGCCCCGCCGCGCTTGTCGGAGCCGCGGAAGGTGGACACGGACGCCCAGGCGGTCGAGATCAGCTCGGAGACGGTGAGCCCCGAGGCGAGGAGCTTTGCCTTCAGGGCGGCGATGTCCTGCCTGTCGATCAGCTTGTGATCGACGGCGGGCACGGGGTCCTGCCAGATCAGCTCCTCGGCCGGCACCTCCGGGCCCAGGTAGCGCGCGCGGGGGCCCATGTCGCGGTGCGTCAGCTTGAACCACGCGCGGGCGAAGGCGTCGGCGAACCGGCCCGGGTTCTCGTAGAAGCGCCGCGCGATCTTCTCGTAGGCCGGGTCGAGCCGCAGGGATAGGTCGGTGGTCAGCATGGAAGGGGCGCGCCGCTTCGCCGGGTCGTGCGGGTCCGGCACCGTGTTGGCGCCTGCGCCCCCCTTCGGCGTCCACTGGTGCGCGCCGGCGGGGCTCTTGGTCAGCTCCCACTCGTAGCCGAAGAGATTCTGGAAGAAATCGTTGCTCCACTTGGTGGGCATCGTGCTCCAGATCACCTCCAGGCCGCTGGTGATGGCGTCACCGGCTCTGCCCGAGCCATGACTGCTCGTCCAGCCGAGGCCCTGCTCCTCGATGGCGGCGGCCTCGGGGTCGGGCCCCACGTGGCTTGTCGGGCCGGCGCCGTGAGTCTTGCCGAAGGTATGGCCGCCCGCGATCAGCGCCACCGTTTCCTCGTCGTCCATGGCCATGCGCCGAAATGTCTCGCGGATATCCCTGGCCGCGGCGATGGGGTCCGGGTTGCCGTTCGGGCCTTCAGGGTTGACGTAGATCAGGCCCATCTGAACCGCCGCCAGCGGATTTTCCAGGTCCCGGTCTCCGCTGTAGCGCTGGTCGTCGAGCCACTTGGACTCTGGCCCCCAGTAGACCTGCTCCTCCGGCTCCCACGCGTCCGCGCGGCCGCCGGCGAAACCGAAGGTCGTGAACCCCATGGACTCCAGGGCGACGTTGCCTGTGAGGACCATGAGGTCGGCCCAGGAGATCCTGTTGCCGTACTTCTGCTTGATCGGCCACAGCAGCCGGCGCGCCTTGTCGAGGTTCACGTTGTCAGGCCAGCTGTTCAGCGGCGCGAAGCGCTGCTGGCCGGCGCCCGCGCCGCCGCGGCCGTCGCCGATTCGGTAGGTGCCGGCGGCGTGCCACGCCATGCGGATGAAGAGCGGCCCGTAGTGGCCGAAGTCGGCCGGCCACCACTCCTGCGAGTCGCTCATCAGGGCGTGGAGGTCCTTCTTCAAGGCCTGATAGTCGAGCTTCCTGAACTCCTCGGCGTAGTTGAAGCCCTTGCCCATGGGGTCGGACAGGGAGGAGTTCTGGTGCAGAATCTTGAGGTTCAGCTGGTTCGGCCACCAGTCCCGGTTCGCCGTTCCGCCCGCTTTCGTGGGTGAGTGAAACGGGCACTTGCCACCGCCGCCGTCAGCCATGTTGGTCTCCCGATGGTGTCCGCGTGTTTTTCAAACAGCAGTCTTACCCAGCGCGTCTCATCAGGTAAAATTGACTTAAGTGATTGGTGTAATAAGATACTCTGATGATTCAGATAACCCTCCGGCAGCTGCGGTATTTCGATGCTCTGGCGCGGCACAGCCACTTCGGCCGCGCGGCGGCGGCGTGCGCGATCTCGCAGCCGGCTCTCTCGATGCAGATCAAGGAGTTGGAGGATGGCCTGGGTGCCGTGCTGATCGAGCGAGGCGCCAGGCAGGTGCGGCTGACCAAGCTCGGCGAGGAGGCCGCGCTGCGCGTGCGCGATATCCTGCGCTCGGTCGACGAACTCGGCGACTTCGCGCGCGCCTCGCGCGGGCGGTTTGCCGGCCGGCTGCGGCTCGGCATGATCCCGACCATCGCGCCCTACCTGCTGCCGGCGGTGATGGGCGACCTCACGCGCAGCCATCCGGAGCTCGACATCCACGTGCGCGAGGCGCTGACATCGAAGCTGATCCAGGAACTGGCGGAGGGCCGGATCGATGCCGCCATCGTCGCCCTGCCGGTGTCGGAGCCGTCGCTGACCGAGGTGCCGCTGTTTGCGGAGAATTTCCTGCTGGTGCGGCCGGGCGAGGACGGGGGCGAGCCGGTGCCCGGCAGCGAGGCCCTGCGCGAGATGCGGCTCTTGCTGCTCGAGGAGGGGCACTGCTTCCGCGAGCAGGCCCTGTCGTTCTGCAACATGACTTCGCCGCTGGGACGCGAAGTGCTGGATGCCAGCTCCCTCTCAACGCTCGTGCAGATGGTGAGCGCCGGCATGGGTGTCACCCTGGTGCCCGAGATGGCCGTGGCCGTGGAGACGCGCCGGGCGCCGGTGTCGGTCGCCCGCTTCAAGGACCCGCAGCCCGCGCGCACCATCGGCATGATCTGGCGCAAGACTAGCCCGTTGGCCGGCCAGCTCCTCGAGCTTTCCGAGGTGGTCGGCCGCTCGGCGCAGGCGCTGCGCGATGAGCACGATCCGGCATCGGCAGGTGTCAGACCCTCCGCCTCCGTGCCTGACACCGTTCCGCAACCCGCGTCGGGGCCTCGGCCTGAGACCCGGAGGCGGAGGGTCTGACGCCGCCATGAGGTTCGAGACGCCGCTGCCGATTGACGCCGTCGTCGACGAGCTGCGGACGGCCCTGGCCGCCCGCACGGCCGCTGTCCTCGTGGCGCCGCCCGGTGCCGGCAAGACCACGCGCGCGCCGCTGGCCCTGATGGCGGAAGGCTGGCTTCAGAGCCGCAAGGTCCTGGTGCTGGAGCCGCGCCGCATCGCCGCGCGGGCCGCCGCCGAGCGCATGGCGCACACCTTGTCGGAAGTGGTGGGCGAGCGCATCGGCTTGCGCGCGCGCATGGTGTCGAAGTCGGGGCCGCGGACGCGCGTCGAGGTCGTCACCGAGGGCGTCTTCACGCGCATGATCCTGGACGACCCGGAACTCACGGGCATCGGAGCGGTCCTGTTCGACGAGTTCCACGAGCGCTCGCTCGATGCCGACCTCGGCCTGGCCCTGGCGCTCGATTGCCAGCGCGGCTTCCGCGACGACCTGCGCCTGCTGGCCATGTCGGCGACGCTCGACGGCGCGCGGGTGGCGCAGCTCCTGGGCGATGCGCCTGTCGTCGCCAGCGAGGGCCGCGCCTTCCCGGTCGAGACGCGCTATCTCGGCCGCGATACCACCGCGCGCATCGAGGACCAGATGGCGGACGCGGTGCTTTGGGCGCTGCGGGCGGAAGCGGGCTCCATCCTGGCGTTCCTGCCGGGCCAGGCCGAGATCCGGCGCGTCGAGGAGCGGCTCACCGAGCGCGTCGACGATCCGGCCATCGTGCTCGCTCCCCTCTACGGCGCCATGGACCGGGAGGCGCAGGACCTGGCGCTGCGGCCGGCGCCCGAAGGCGTGCGCAAGGTGGTGCTCGCCACCTCCATCGCCGAGACCTCGATCACCATCGAGGGCGTGCGGGTGGTCATCGACAGCGGCCTCGCGCGCGTGCCGCGCTTCGAGCCGGACGTGGGCGTAACGCGCCTGGAGACCGTGCGGGTGTCGCGCGCGGCGGCGGATCAGCGCCGGGGCCGCGCCGGCCGCACCGGGCCCGGCGTCTGCTACCGCCTGTGGGACGAGCGGCAGACGCAGAGCCTGGCCGCCTTCGCCGAGCCCGAGATCCGCTCCGCCGACCTCGCCGGCCTGGTGCTCGACTGCGCGGACTGGGGCGCCACCGATCCGCGCTCCCTGTCCTGGCTCGATCCGCCCTCTGCAGCCGCCATCGACGCCGCGCGCGAGGAGCTGACGCGGCTGGAGGCGCTCGATGCGGAGGGCCGCATCACCGCCGCCGGCCGGCGGCTCAGGTCGCTGCCTCTGCCGCCCCGGCTGGCGCGCATGGTGATCGCCGCGGCCGATCTCGGCCATGCGCAGGAGGCGTCCGACATCGCCGCGGTGATCGTGGAGCGCGGGCTCGGGTCAAGTGGTGGCAGCAGCGATGCCGATCTCGCCGACCGGCTGGACCGGTTCCGCCGCGGCCGCGCGCGCCGCCCTGCCGACATGCGCCGGCTGGCAGCGGGCTGGGCGCGCATGGCGAACGCACGCCGCCCGGCACCGGGGCCGGGCGACAAGCCCCGCGAGGAGATATCGATCGCGCGGCTGCTGGCGCTTGCCTACCCCGAGCGCATCGCCAAGGCCCGCGGCGCGCCCGGCCAGTCCGCGGGCCAGTTCCTGCTGGCCAACGGCCGCGGCGCCTACCTCGATGCCACGCATCCCCTGGCGCGGTCGCCTTACCTTGTCGCCGCGGAACTGTCGGGCGCGGCAGCCTCGACCCGTATCCTCCTCGCCGCGGCAGCCGACGAAGCGGACGTGCTTGCCGCCGCTGGCCGGCGCATCCGCGAAACCGACGAGATCGAGTTCGACGCGGGCGCAGCCGCGCTGCGCGCGCGCCGTGTGCGCCGCCTGGACGCCATCGTTCTGTCAGCGGCGCCGCGCGCGGTGGAGGCGGGCGAGGAGACCGCGCGCCTCCTTGCCGAGGGCATCGCCGGGCTCGGCATGAGCCGCCTGCCGTGGGGCAAGGCGCAACTGCAGCTGCGCGGTCGCGTCGGCTTCCTGCGCGCGGCCGGAGGCGAAGCATGGCCGGATCTGAGCGACGACGCGCTGGCGCGAACGGCGGCGGCGTGGCTCGCGCCTTTCCTCGCCGGCAAGACGCGGCTGTCCGAGATCGGCGCCGACGACCTGGGCTTCGCGCTCGATGCGCTGCTGCCCTGGCACCTGCAGCGGCGCCTCGACGAGGAGGCCCCGACGCATTTCACGGCGCCCACGGGCAACCGCCATGCCATCGACTACCAGGGCGCCGGCGCGCCCGCCCTGCACATCCGCGTGCAGGAGCTGTTCGGGCTGACGCAGCACCCCACGATCGCCAACGGCAGCCTGGGGCTCACCCTCAACCTGCTCTCGCCGGCGCACCGACCGATCCAGATCACGCGCGACCTGCCGGGCTTCTGGAAGGGATCGTGGGCTGCCGTCAGATCCGAGATGAAGGGCCGCTACCCGCGCCACCCCTGGCCCGACGATCCCGCCTCTGCCGCTCCCACCGCCCGAGCCAAGCCGCGCGGGGCCTAAGGGGACGATCGACCCCCTCGGCTTCGGCACACCGCTGCGCAACAGGTGCGGACCGGATGATCGGCCGGAACCGCGGCGGTTCTGTTGTCGGGGCGCGTGTTAGCCGTTGCCGTCCAGATCGACCTGCAACTCGGCCGGGCTCGCCGGGCGCCGGCAGCGGCCGTCGAACTCCGCTCCCTGCTCAATGGCCAGCGACATGTGGTGGATGTCGCCCTCCACACGCGCGGATGCCTGCAGCGCCACCGTCATGGCGCGGATCACGCCCGAGGTCCTGCCGCGCACGATCACACGCTCGGCGGCCACGGTGCCCGTAACCCGGCCCTGTTCGCCGATGATGACCTCAGCGCCGGCAACGTCGCCCTCGACCTCGCCGTCCACCTGCAGCGTGCCGCGGCTGATGATCTTGAGGCCCTGGCCGATGATCTTGAGATCGTTGCTGATGATCGACTTGCCGCCCTCCGACGAACCGGAGCGAAGCGGCGACGGGCGGGCGGGCGGCACGCCGTTCGGCGGCCCGGCGGGCTTGCGCGGCTCGATGGGTGCAGGATCGGTCGGCGAGTTGCGCGTGAACATCGAAAACCCCCGTTGGTCAATCTTGCGCTATCAGCGGGGAACACGGCTATAAAGTCAAACGAAATCCGCTTGCCGCGCCAGTCACGGCTGCCCGCTCTAGCGCGATTGCAACGCCCTCGACCCATCGCCCGGCATGGCCCACGGCATGCCCATGGGCCGTCTCCCTCTGGGACCTCTCCGCCACGCCCTATTTTTTTGCGGAGACTTCCTTGGCGAGCATCGCGTGGAAGCGGTCACGAGCTTCCAGACTCGCAAGGTCCGCAGGCACCGCCACGTGCACCTCGTGCACCGTTTGGCCCGGTCCGGCACGCAGGCGCGCGCTGGCGCCGGATGCGGTCGCCCCCGGTTGCACGCCGTCGGGGGCAATCTGCGTCCCCACGATGCGTCCTTGCTCCGTGATCACGAGCACCCGCTGCAGAGCCGTCATAGGAGGTTCCCTATATTGAGGTTGTAGTCCATCCAGGTAGCGCCATTGTTGTGCACGCGCACGGTGTAGCGTGTGAGGGGGCCGCCCTCTCCGCCAGATGCGACCGCAACCACGCCGGGCTCGAGCATCACAAGCTCCGTGTTGATCTGGGACTCCAGGAGGTTTGGCGTAACCAGCGCCACGCCAACGTCGAGACCGATCCCGAACCAGAACTCCCAAGTATGGGTTGCGCCCGGCCCGATGCCGGTGACGGGGCCGATATTCCGCAAGAGCGCCATGGAACGCCTCCGCTGCGGCACGCGCATGCCTGCCACGTGCTCCGACAACATCAGTTACAGACGTGGGCTGATCATAAGTGTCCTCCCGTCCCGCTTCAAGCCGTCCATGAGGAGAAATGAGAAATAAATTAACCCAAACGGCGCACCTTCATCCGCCTGATTTCTCCGCCCTTGCCGCGGACCGGTGACGGCCGGCCTCCTGATGCCTGTCGATGGTGCCCCGCGACGGGTTCACCCCCACTGTAGACGCAACTCCCGCTGACCGCTAAATGCTGCGCGGCAGAGTGCAGTCAGGGCCATTGCGCGACGTTCTGTACTGGCACGCGACGGCGGAGAGTCCGGGAAGGGCCGGCATGGAGCACGAGACGGACGGCACAGCGACCCATCGGGACATGGCAAACGCCATACGGGCGCTGGCGATGGATGCGGTCGAGAAGGCAAAAAGCGGCCATCCCGGCATGCCCATGGGCATGGCCGATGTCGCCGCCGTGCTGTTCACACAGTTCCTGAAGTTCGACGCCGCCGCGCCGGACTGGCTGGACCGCGACCGGTTCGTGCTGTCCGCCGGCCACGGCTCGATGCTGCTTTACGCACTGCTGCACCTCACCGGCTATCCGGCCATGACCATGGAAGAGCTGCGCAACTTCCGCCAGCTCGGGTCGATGACGGCGGGCCATCCCGAGCACGGTCACGCGCCCGGCATCGAGACCACCACCGGCCCGCTCGGCCAGGGCCTCGCCAACGCCGTGGGCATGGCGCTGGCCGAGCGGCTCCTCAACGCACGCCTGGGCGACGGCATCGTCGATCACTACACCTACGCGCTTGCCGGCGACGGCTGCCTGATGGAGGGCATCAGCCACGAAGCGATCTCGCTGGCCGGGCACCTGAAGCTCAACAAGCTGATCGTGCTGTTCGACGACAACCAGGTCTCCATCGACGGGCCCACTTCGCTCGCCGTCTCCGACGACCAGGCGATGCGCTTCGAAGCCAGCGGCTGGGCGGCCCTGCGCGTGGACGGGCACGATCCCGACGTGATCGCCGGCGCCATCGAACTGGCTCGCCGCTCGGACCGGCCGACGCTGATCGTCTGCCGGACCGTCATCGGCTACGGCGCGCCCACCAAGCAGGGGACGGCCTCCACGCACGGCTCGCCGCTGGGGCCGGAGGAGGTCGCGGGCGCCCGCGGCAAGCTGGGTTGGGGGTACGCGCCGTTCGAGGTGCCGGCGCATGTGCTGTCGGCCTGGCGCGCCTGCGGGGCGCGTGGGGCGGTGCTGCGCGAAGCCTGGAAGGAGCGCTGGCAGATCCTCGATGCCGAGGTCCGCGCCGCCGTGGAGCATCCCGCACGGGCGGCCGCACCCGCCATCGCCGCGGCGATCGCCACCGCCAAGAGAGCCGCCGCTGGCGCGCCGACCAAGAAGGCCACGCGCGCATGGTCGGAGGCGACGCTGGAGCATCTGATCCCGGCGTTGCCGGCGCTGATCGGCGGTTCGGCCGACCTCACCGGCTCCAACAACACCAGGATCAAGGGCCAGGCGGTCGTTTCGGCCGACAGCTTCGCCGGCGGCTACGTCCACTACGGGGTGCGCGAGCACGCCATGGCCGCCGTCATGAACGGCATGGCGCTGCACGGCGGCCTGATCCCCTACGGCGGCACGTTCCTGGTGTTCTCGGACTATTGCCGGCCGGCGATCCGCCTCTCCGCGCTGATGCGCCAGCGCGTGATCTACGTCATGACGCACGATTCGATCGGGCTGGGCGAGGACGGGCCCACGCACCAGCCGGTGGAGCACCTGGCAGCCCTCAGGGCCATTCCCAACCTCAACGTGTTCCGCCCCGCTGACGGGGTCGAGACGGCGGAGTGTTGGGAGCTCGCCGTGCGGCCAGGCGACACGCCTTCGGTGCTGACGCTCACGCGCCAGGCCGTGCCCAACCTCCGCACCGCCCACACCGACGAGAACCTGTGCGCCAGGGGCGCCTACGTGCTGGCCGAGACACCGGCCCGCAGGCGCGACGTCACCCTCCTGGCCACGGGCTCGGAGGTGGGTATCGCTACGGAAGCGCGCGCGCTGCTGGCCGGACACGGCATCGAGGCCGCCGTGGTATCGATGCCGTGCTGGGAGCTGTTCGCAGCCCAGCCCGCTGCCTATTGCGAGGCCGTACTCGGCTCCGCGCCGCGCGTGGCAGTGGAGGCGGCCGTCAGCTTCGGCTGGGAGCGCTGGCTGGGCGAGCGCGGAGCCTTCGTCGGCATGCGGGGCTTCGGTGCCTCGGCCCCGGCGGCGCCGCTTTACGAGCACTTCAGTATTACGGCGGTCAGCGTTGCAGACTCTGCCCGCAAGCTGCTAAGCAGGCTGAAGAAAGAGGTTTCCCGGTCAGAGTCGGAATGAACGAGCTCCAGGGTCCGTCCCACGACGCAAGCCGCTGAAGGCATGCCGCGGCTGCGCTGGACCCTGGCTGAATTCGAGCGGCTGACGGAGCTCGGCGTCTTTACCGAAGACGACCGTATCGAGCTCATCGGGGGGGAGCTGGTTCCCATGTCACCCAAGGGCAATCGGCACGAGAATCTCAAGGCGCTACTAAGCGACTGGATGTATCGCCGACTGCCTGAGTCTCTGCTGCTGACCGGTGAATTCGGCTGGTGCCCCGGATGAGGTCACCTATCTGGAGCCGGATATTTTGATCTATAGGCGAGTGCCGGAGCCGAGTCGCGTTCCTGCATCGGATGTGCTGCTGGCGATCGAGGTTGCCGTCTCCAGTCTGACCTACGACACGGGGCGCAAGTCCCAGGTCTATGCTGCATTGGGTGTAGCGGATTACTGGGTGGTCAACGCGGTGACGCTAACGGCCCGCATCCATCGCGAGCCGTTGGCCGGGCGTTATCGAAGCGTCGTCGAGCTGCCGCGGACCGAAACGCTGATGCCACTTCCGGTGGCTTCCCTTGCCGTGAGACTCGCCGACCTGAAGCTTGAATGAGCGTCGCGCGGCCTCGCGCAGATCGTTTCACTCGCGGCGTCCTGCCGCTAGACTGGCTGCATGAACGAGATCATGCAAACCAAGGTTCTGCCCACCACGCAGGCCGCCGCAGGCGTGCCGCGGTTGCGCTGGACCTTGACCGAGTTCGAGCGGCTGGCGGAGCTGGGGTTCTTTCGCGAGGAGGACCACATCGAGCTGATCGGCGGCGAGTTGGTTCCGCTCGCGCCCAAGACGGTTCGCCACGAGGTTATGAGGGGCGAGTTCGGCAACTGTCGGCCCATGCGGGGCCTGCCGAAGGACCTGGGGACGGCAGTCGCGCTGGGGTGGCGGGTCAGCGAGGACACCTACCTTGAGCCCGACTTCCTATGCTACCCCGAGGCTCGCAAACGCGATATCCCCTGGCTGCCGCCCACGGAGGTGCTGCTTGCTATCGAGATCGCGGACCTGAGCCTCGAATTCGACACCACGTTCAAGGCCAAGCTTTATGCCACGCTCGGCGTCCGCGAGTACTGGGTGGTCAACGTCGTCTCGCCCGCGACGCACGTCTATTGCAACCCTTCCGCGGGGGGCTATGCGGAGGCCAGAACGGTCCCCGCGAGCGAGCCGCTGACGCCATTGCTGGTCCCGTCCTTTGTCATGAGGCTTGCGGACCTGAGGATCGAGAAATGACCGCCCGCACCAGGCTCGCTCCAGAAGACCAGATGACCATCGAGGAGTTTCTCGCGTTCACAGATACGCGCCCGGACGAGGAGCGCTGGGAGCTGATCGAGGGGGAGCCGGTCATGAGCCCGTCGCCGGTCGAGTACCACCAGGTAGTTGTCCTGAATATTGGCAGCTATCTAATGGCGCACCAGGAGCGGACGGGTGCGAGCTGGCAGCCGCTGCTGGGGGTCGGCACACGCGTTCCCCTCTCGCCGCGCAGTCTGCCGCAGCCCGATGTGTTCGTGAAGGAAGGCCTCGCCACCGACCGGGCCGTAACTGATGACGCACTGGTGATCTTCGAGGTTCTGTCCAGGAGCAACACCGCGGCTGACCAGGCGTGGCGTCGCAAGGTCTACGCCAGCGTGCCGAACTGCCAGCACTATGTGACGGTGTCGCTCAAGGTCGTGCAGGTGGTTGCCTACGACCGGGACACCGGTTGGAAGAAGCACACGGTCACGCGGCTCGCCGAGGCTCTGGCCTTGCCGGCTATCGGCGTCTCGATGCCTCTGACCGCTATCTATCGTGGAACTCCTCTCGCTCCGCGCCGGGAATGAGCAGGAACCTTAACTGGCTCTGCCGCTTACCGATGTCTATCGCGGGACACCTCTTGGAAGCGACACGGACGTAGATGGACCTCGACAAGCTCAAGACCACCGAAGGCCTCGACGTTCGGGACAGGCGCGTGCTCGTGCGCGCCGACCTCAACGTGCCCGTGCGCAACGGCCAGGTAACGGACGCGACGCGGCTGGAGCGCCTGGTGCCGGGCCTCACCGACCTCGCCAGGCGCGGGGCCAAGGTGGTCGTCATCTCGCACTTCGGGCGGCCCAAGGGCGCGCCCGACCCCGAGTTCAGCCTGCGGCCGGTGGCGGACAAGCTGCGAGAGCTTTTCGGCCGACCCGTCGCGTTCGCGCCCGACTGCATCGGCGCGGCGGCGGAGGCGGCGGTGGCGGCGCTCGAACCCGGCGACATCGCCGTGCTGGAGAACCTGCGCTTCCACGAGGGCGAGGAGAAGAACGACGCCGCGTTCGCCGGGGCTCTGGCCCGGCTCGGCGACATCTTCGTGGGCGACGCCTTCTCGACGGCGCACCGGGCGCATGCCTCCACCGACGCCGTCGTGCGCCTGCTGCCGTCCTATGCCGGCCCGCTGCTGATGGAGGAAGTGGCGGCGCTGCGCAGCGTGCTGGAGAAGCCGCAGCGGCCGGTCGCAGCCGTGGTCGGCGGCGCCAAGGTGTCGACCAAGATCCCGGTGCTCGCCAACCTCATCGCCAAGGTGGACAAGCTGATCATCGGCGGCGGAATGGCCAACACCTTTCTGCTGGCGCAGGGGGTGAACGTGGGCAGCTCGCTGGCCGAGCCCGACCTGGCCGAGACCGCGCGTCAGATCATGCACGCGGCCAAGGCGAAGAGCTGCGAGGTTGTGCTGCCGGCAGACGTGGTGGTGGCGGCCCGGTTCGAGGCCGGCGCGCCGTCGCGCATCTGCTCGGTGCTGGAGATGCCCGCCGACCAGATGATCCTGGACGTGGGCCCGAAGGCGGTGGCGCATTACACGGAGGTGCTCGGCGGCTGCCGCACGCTGCTCTGGAATGGCCCGCTCGGCGCCTTCGAGGTGCCGCCGTTCGGCGAGGGCACGTTCCAGCTCGCCCGCGCCGCGGCGGCGGCCACCCAGGCGGGCAAGCTCGTGTCGGTGGCCGGCGGCGGCGATACCGTGGCGGCGCTCAATGCGGCGGGCGTGACCGACAAGTTCACCTACGTCTCCACGGCGGGGGGCGCCTTCCTCGAGTGGCTGGAGGGGCGGGAGCTGCCGGGCGTCGCGGCCCTCGTGCGTGCGGGGTCAGGGGGCTGAGCCCCGCTACCCGCCGGACATGGCGTTGAGAGCCGTCACGGTGTTCCAGTTGCGCGTGGTGGCCCGCACGCCGAGCGAGCGTTCGAGTGCCGCATTGTTGAGCTTGCTGCGGGCGTAGCCGTTGGGGCAGCTGAGGTAGACCTCTGCGTCGGCCACACGCCAGCGGTCGCCGCCCGCCTGGATCTTGTCGAGCGCGGCGATGCCGGCCTTCGGCGCGGCGCCGGCGAGAAAGGTGACGTGCAGCGTCTTGTGCAGGGCCTTGGCCTCGCCGGCCGCCTCCTTGAGGAACGGGTTGGCGGAGATGACGCGCTTCAGCTGCGCCGGCGTCCGAACGACAACCGACACGGGCAGGCGCGTGGCCTCGCTCACTGCCCGCTCGATCGCCGCCGCCAGGCTGTCCGGCGTGCCCTGCGCGCTGAAGAGCGCGTTGCCGCTCTGCAGATAGGTCCGCACGTCGGCAAAGCCCAGTCCGGCGAGCATCTCGCGCAGATGCTCCATCCTGAGCGCGTTGTTGCCGACATTGACGCCCCGCAGCAGGGCAATGTGGGTGGTCATGGCGATGCACCAAAGACTGTCCGGCCACCGGGCGAAGCCCGGGCCTCACCCCGCCATGTGGCGAGCCAGACTGGATCAAAGGGGAAGGAGATACGTCATTGCAACCCCCGTGTGATTTCGATCGGTCCGGCGCGAGGCCTGGAGACGAGCGAGTGGCAGTGGGGAAGCGTCGGAATCGGCGCTTCACTGCTGGGCGACGGCTTGCCCGCCGGATGCCTGGTAGGCCCGGACAACGTCCGCCGCCGGTCCCCGCTTGATAAGGCTTCCGTTGTCGAGCCAGATCGCCTCCGTGCAGAAGGCTGTAATGAGGGCAGGGTCGTGCGAGGCGAGTGCGAACGAGGAGGCGTTCGTCAGGAGCGCGGTGGTCCGCTCCTTGGCCTTCGCAGCGAACTGGCGGTCGCCGACGCCGAAGACCTCGTCGACAACCAGGATATCTGGCTGCGTGAAGGTGCGCAGCGAGAAGATCAGGCGCAGTTGCATGCCGGCTGAATAGGTGCGGACTGGGCGCGACAGGGCCTCGCCGAGCGCGGAGAACTCCGCAACGTAGCTGCGGAAGTCGGGCAGCTGGCGGCGCGGGATGCGCTGCAACGCGCCCAGCAGATCGATGTTCTCCCACCCGTTGAGGTGCGTCTCGACCCCGGCGTCGAGATTGAGGAGCGATGTGACCGTTCCGTTGATCTCGACACGGCCGTTGGTAGCCGGCAGGATGCCCGCCATGACCCGGAGCAGCGTGCTCTTGCCTGCGCCGTTGTTGCCGATGATGCCCACGCTTCCACCGTAGGGAACCTCGATATGGACGTCGCGCAGCGCCCTCAGCGGCTGGCGCGGCCGTCTGCGCGCCAGGTCCACCACCCAGCTGCGTCCCATCACTGCGGGGGAATAGGAGACCGTGACCGAGGTCAGTTTGATGGCCGGACAGCTCATTCGGGCTCGTTCTCGAAGGGCGATCAGATCCAGTGGCGTACGTACGCGCGGGCAAGTGCGAACACCGCTGCGGCGGCGATCCAGAGGGCACCGGCCAGCAGCAGGCAGGTCATGTAGGTGGCGGCGCCCGCACCTCCCGCCAGGAACAGGTCGCGGTAGAGGTCGACGATGCTGATCAGTGGATTGAGGTTCGTGACCGGGTGGCCTGCCGGCAACAGGCTCTTCCTCCAGAAGATGGGGGTAATAATGATCATGATGTTCATGACGATCGTGACCATAGGGGCGGTGTCGAGAAAGCGCGAACCGATGCAGCTGAGGATCGTCACGACGGGTACTGACAAGAGGGCGTAGAGGGCCAGCACAGCCGGCGCATGCCAGAGCACGGAGGGGCGCAGCAGCCCGAATCCCGCGGCGAAAACGACGGCCACCGCTGTCAGCAGGAACAGAACGATGAGGTTGCGCCAGACCACGCGCAGCACGAAGAACATCAACGGCAGATTGCAGGCGAGGAGGAAGTGCTTCTGCTGGGTGAACGTGGCGGTCGCCTCCAGAACCACGGCTGAGACGTACTGCCACGCGAACATGCCGAACGTGAGATAGGGAAGCTGATCGAACAGCGGCTGATTGAAGAGTTCGGCCATGACAAGGCCGACCGTCAGCACCCATAACAGCGTGGTGGCGACCGTCCAGAGCGGGCCGAGCACGGTCCGGTCGAAGCGCACGCGAATATCGACCCAGGCGTATTTGTGGACAGCCCGGGCATAGCCCAGCGCCTCGGCAAGGTCGTCGACGAGGGGCTGCGCCTTCCGAAGCCCGGCCAAGGCGCGGCCCCCGCGCCCCAGCAGGAAGGTCCGCGGCGATCCTTTCCAGCTCCTCACGGCGGACTGGACAGAAGAGTTCATCCTTGGCCTCCTCGCGCACGTGCCCTGAGGGGTGACGCGCCGCGGTTCGCGAATCCGGACATGGGCACACTACTCCCTGCCGCGTCGCCGACGCGACGGAGGGCATGGGACGGCCGCCTGAAGGCTGGAGGCCCGATCTTCGAGGCTCCGTCTCGATACCCGAACGCAGGACGTCCGCGCTCGGCGCAACGCGAGGTCGGTCACAACTTCCATTTGAGCGCCTGGCGGTCAAGAGTTTCATGCAGATCTGCACAATGAAATCCCCCATCGCCGGGCGTCCCGCATTTTGGCAATCCAATTCTCTCCACTAATCGGTCAGGTACTCTTTTATCAACTGAAGGAGATATTAGGTATGACGGCGAAATTCAACGCTTCGCCGGAGTTTCTTGTGGCCGGGTCGACTGGAATAGATCGAATCGGCGGGATGTTTTCGCGAGAATCAGTATAACGCTCTGTTCAGCTGCCGTTGTCCACCTGAGGCAATGCCGCTTGGCGCTTGGGGGTGCCCATGGAAGTTCTGGTTTCCTCACATCCGCGCCCGTCACTTCTGTTGGGTCTTGCTTCGCTGCTGCGGCCGAGGCAGTGGATAAAAAGCGCTTTTGTTCTGGCGCCTCTTATCTTTAGCGGCGCCATAGTAAGCATTGATGCCATTGAGCGAAGCTTTGTCGCAATGATATTCTTCTGCGTTGCGGCGTCTGCTGTTTACGTCTTGAACGACATTATTGACATGCGGGACGACAAGCGGCATCCCGACAAGGTTGTGACGCGTCCTCTGGCTGCGGGAGCCGTTACCGTCTTTCATGCCCTGGTTCTTCTGTTCCTGCTTTATGGTACTCTTGCGCTGGCATGGGTTCTCGCGCCGGATATTGTTTTCGTGCTGGCTCTTTATGTGGTGTTGAATGTCGCCTACGCGTTGGTGCTCAAGCACCAGCCGGTCATCGATATCTTCACCATCGCCATCGGGTTCGTGCTGCGGGTTTACGCGGGCGCAATGGCGATAGGCGTTCAGGTATCGCAGTGGATGTTCGTAACGACCTTGTGCCTGGCGCTCTATCTTGCGGCCACCAAGAGGCGGCAGGAGCTCAGCCAGGTCGGGGTTGCCGGAAGAGCGGTTCTGCAGCGGTACACCGTCGCGCTCACTGAGCGCTTCGCAGAAATGTCCTCGACCGGCGCCATCCTGTTCTACAGCTTGTACGTGATGTCATCAAAACCCCAGCTGGTCGTCACGATACCGATCGTTCTGTTCGGGCTCTACCGGTACGCCTACGCGGTCGAGGCCCTCGGGAAGGGGCAATCGCCGACCGATGTGCTCTGGACCGACCGGCAATTGGCGCTCGGGATCGTCGTCTGGGTCGTGACCTGCGTATGGCTGCTTTGGCCTTCCGGAGGCGGCTGAGAGCCATGATCAATGTTTCTCCCGGCATTGCCCTGCTGCGAGCCGCGGTCGCGCTTGCGTTCGCGCTGTACTTTCTGCGCTGCGCCAGGCTGCTGGCGCTGGTGGCGGCTGCCGTCGGCGTGGCGCTATGGGCAAGCGCCTAGAGCCTAGTGCACGCCAAACATCCTCGCGCACCATGATCATGTTGGCCCACGTGCGCACATAGGCCACGTATCCGCGTGTACGCAGCACGTCGCGAGCGGCTACGGCTTGGTCCGTGGAGCGCTCGACGCAAATCACCTTGGGCCTGCTCCGGGAAAAGTCGGCGGCGGCCAGAATGGCCTCATCGAGGCCCTCGGTGTCGATCGACAGGAAATCTACCCGCACAATATTTGTCGATCACAGAGTCGAGCCGGCTGAACGGATGCATCCGACCCCGGTGCCGGCGGGCTGCGCAGA
The DNA here is from genome assembly GCA_036555805.1 of Hyphomicrobiaceae bacterium. GTDB lineage: Bacteria > Pseudomonadota > Alphaproteobacteria > Rhizobiales > Hyphomicrobiaceae > AWTP1-13. The sequence continues at coordinate 23,194 of DATBKR010000058.1, forward strand.
GTGCGGACCAGGTGCCGGACAACATCCTCGGGTGCGATCGAGTCCATGCAGGGCGCCTTGGCGAATCCGCGCGGACACTGATCCATCCAGCTGTCCGTGGTCCACCAGCAACCGCCGCAGCACCCTGGCCGCATATTGATATTCTGGGGATAGCCGAAATAGTCGGCGTCGGTGGGGCCGAACAGAACGCACGAGCGCGTACCCAGGCAGGCGGCCATATGCACGAGGCCGCTTTCATTATCGAGGTGAAGCTCGGCGCCGGCGACGATGGCCGCGACCTCGGGCATCGTCGTTTTTCCGATCAAATTCGCGTCTATTCCCTCTATCGCCCTGCTCGTGGCGCCGCCGACCTGAACGAGAAGGAGTTGCGGACACCAAAGCTTAAGCGCCGACACCACACTCGCAAAATGGGGATAGCACTTGGTAGCCGTCGCGCGCGTGATGACAAAATCACGATCGAAGCCGGCATGCACCGTCAGGTAGCGGCGGCCCGCGAGTCCGCAGCGCTGGAGTATCGATGGATCGGCTGCCAGAGGGAATTCATCTCCTCCATAGGAGATCCCAGCCTGTCCCTGCAGGAATGTGGCACGCGTACGGTTTGCATAGACTGCTTTCCGCGCGAGTGGGCCGGATGAGTAGGGCTGATCGACGATATCCCGCGCGTGGCGGTGCTGGAACGCCTTCAGGTTGGCGACAACCTGCGCCAGAGGCGATCGTGGCGCGAGCGCCGGATGACTGGCGTCGGCGTGATGCACGCAGGCGGTCTGCGAGACCTCAATCGCGAGCGTATACTCCGGAGCGATAGCTTCGAAAAGAAAGGCATTGCGCACCGCGCGGAACCCGTCGACGCCGCTGAAGATCCACCGGTCCCGCTCGGGTTTGTAGGCCGCGAAGTCGATGGCGAGTGGCCCGCAGTGCCGGGCCAGGTCTCGGGCGAAACGGCCCAGAATGATGTTGTCGCCCACGCCGGCGCCGGGAGCGCCAAGACAGACGCTGACCACTCCTGCGCCGGCTGATCTCCCGCTCCGCAATTCGGCGACGACTTTCCGCCGGTCGCGGCGCGCGCGGGCAATGCGCAGAAGCAGCGGCACCTTTTGTGCGGCGAACCGAATGTTGTACGCGACGATTCTTCCCAGCCCGGCGTTGCTCGAGCGAAGCTCGGAGGAATTGCGCCAAAGGCGCCCCAGGCGCCGCAGAAGGACGGTAGCTATGGCCATGTTGATACCGGCCGCCGTGGTAGAGAAGCTTCAGCGCTGTGTCCGGCGGCCCCGCCGCGACAGGTCCCGAACCGGATTGGAACGAGCCGCGCGAGTCTCCCGCTGGCGGAGTACAGCGAACCACGATGGTCGACGAAGTGGCCCCGGAGCCCCGCGTTCGTCAGTACCCGTTCCCGGCGACCCTGGAGGCGCGCGTTCATCGATAGCGGTCCTCCTGCACGAGATAGCCGCGCATATAAGCGGATACGCCCTGTTCCAGGGACGTGGCGTGGCGCCGCCAGCCCGCCGCCTGGAGCCGGTCCAGTCGCGCCTCCGTATAGTACTGGTATCGTCCCTGCAGGTGGGGCGGCATATCGATGAACTGCAGATGGCTCTCCTTGCCGAGCGCTGCGAAGACGGCACGGGCGAGCTCGGCGAAAGAGCGCGCCTTGCCGGAGCCGACGTTGAACACGCCGCTTTGCGCCCCGCTCTGGAACATCCAGATCATCGCATCGGTTACGTCGTCCACCCACACGAAGTCCCGGAGCTGCCCGCCATCGACACAATCCGGGCGGCCGGACTTGAAGAGGCGCGCCGGCTCGCCCCGGCTGATCTGCTCGAACAGCTGCAGGGCGACGCTCCGCATCGGCCCCTTGTGGTACTCGTTGGGCCCGTAGACGTTGAAGAACTTGAAGCCCGCCCAATGCGGCGGGGCCGGTCCGCCGGAAGACGCGATGGCGAGGAATTTCCGGTCGATGACGTGCTTGCTCCAGCCGTAGAGGTTGAGCGGACGCAGCCGGGCGAGAGCCTCGCAGCTCTGGGTATCGTCAAAGCCCGCGGCGCCGTCCCCATAGGTGGCGGCCGAGGAGGCGTAGATCAGGGGAATGCGGTGCGATGCGCACCAGTCCCAGAGATCGAACGAGAGCCGGATATTGTGCTCGACAATGGCGTTGCCGTCCGTCCACGTGGTATCGGAAATAGCCCCCAAATGGAAGATTCCGGAGATGCGCGAGGCATAGCGGGCAAGGACCTCGGGCAGTCGCGCGGGTGGGGCGAGGTCGTAGAGCGCGCGCTTCGCCAGATTGCGCCATTTGTCTTTGGTGCCAAGCTCGTCGATGACGACGAGTGGACCCATCCCCCGCGCCTCCAGCTCGGCGAGGAGGTTCGAGCCGATGAAGCCGGCGCCTCCGGTGACAATCAGCATCGGTCTAACTCCTCACACCGGCCGAGCCGTTGGGTGCATGGACTCCAGCTCGCGCGCATGGACCGGCGCCGGCGGGGCACCCGCCCGATCGGGTCGCCATGTCCCGTCGATCGCACGGGCGAAACCGGCGGCCCCGATAGCGGCAACGATGTCTTCGGGTTTTTGCGTGCTCATGCACCGCGCCGTCTCGAACCCGCGCGGGCACACGTCCATCCAAGTCGAATTGACCCACCAGCACCCCCCACAGAACGTGGGTCGGATGTTGATGTTGTCCGGATAGGCAAAGTAGTCGAGCGAGGTGGGGCCGAATATGACGCAGCTCCTCACGCCAAGGGACCGGGCGATGTGCACGAGCCCTCCTTCGTTGTCGATATGGAGTTGCGCGCCGCTGAGAAGCCCCGCCGCCTGCTGCAGCGTGGTCCGCCCAATGAGGTCCACGTCGGCGCTCTCGATCGCGGTGCTCGTGGCCGTGCCGATTTGCACCACCCGGACGCCGGGGAAGATCTTTTTGAAGCGCCGCACAAGCTCTTCGCAGTGCGGATAGCACTTCGTGGCCTGCGCACGCGTGACGATGAAGCCGGGATCGAAGCCGTTGTTGATCGTCACGTATGCCTGGCTTCCCAGTCCAAGCTGTTCGAAGACGGAGAGGTTGCAGCTGAGTCCCAGCTCGGGGCCCCTGTACGCGATGCCTGCCATGCCGTGCAGAAAGTTCGCCCGATTGAAATTCGTGAATACGGCCTTCTGGCCCAGAAATCCGTCCAGGTGCGGATGGTGCTCCACGATTGCCTCTATTTCCAAACAAGAGCGGCTGAGGTTGTAAACCACCTTCTTGAGCCGTTGATGCCCGTCCAACGTGCCTCGCTGCACGTGATACACCGCCGCGAACTGACTGACCGAGAGGGCAAGCGAATAGCTGGGCGCCAGCCCCTCGAAGAGAAATTCGGAAAAGGTATCCCGGAAGCCGGGAATCGAGCTGAACACCCAATCCGCACCACTTTCATTGGCGCAGTAGATATCAAAATCGAAGAGCTCCTCCTCGACCAAGTCGCGTACGAATCGCGCAATGACGATGTAGTCGCCGATTCCCCCCGATATCTTGATGGCGAGCCGCGGCCTCGCGGAAATGCCGGGGAGCACACCGGCGGCACTACGCGCGGCCATCCTATGCGCGGCAAGGGCTCTTCGCTGCGCCTTTCTTCGATGATTCATGGAATGGGCATACTTCACCATGTAGAGCAGCGTCCGGGGAAAATTCCCGGTGTCGCGGTAGTAGCCGGCGCCGCGGCCAAGGAAGTGCCGGGAGCTGTGCCAGGCAAGTCGCAGGATGTTCATTGAAAGCAGTTCCTCTGGTTGCTCATGACACGATCGGGCCAT
>DATBKR010000059.1:0-6645 GCA_036555805.1 Hyphomicrobiaceae bacterium
GCGGGGCTGGGGTGATCTACTTCTGAGCGCCGGGCAGTGCGCGCACGCGCACCCGCGCCGGCTCGATCACGGTCAGCTTACCCACAAATTTTGTCGGCTCGGTCGAAAGAAGCATTGCCACGCGCTCGACTTGCTCACTGAGAGGCAGGCGAGCCAATTCCAGCAGCAGGACGCCAGCGACGGGCATACGACGCAGAATTGCAAGCTCCCCGAAGTCGTGATCTTGCGTAACCAAGATCAATCCCGCCCTGTTGGCGAAAGAGAGCACATCGGCGTCGCCAATGCCCCTGCTCTCCTCGAAGACAGAGCGGACTGTGAGTCCGTCCTTCCTCAGCCGTTCGATAATGGGGCGCGGCACGTTCTCGTCGGCCAGGAAGTCCATCCCTATTCGGCGGCCTCCGGCCTCCCCGTCCCTACAGTGTCAGCGGCGTAGGCCAGCGCCGCCTTGATGTCATCCTCGCTGATGTGCGGGTAGGCTTCCAGTAGCTCGGCGAATGTTCGGCCCTCCGAGAGCCAGCGCAGGATCAACTCCACAGTGATGCGGGTGCCCTTGATGCAGGGCTTGCCCAGCATCACCTTGGGATCGGAGGCAATGCGGGGATGACGCGCCGTCGGGATTCCGCTTTGGGTCATGCCCCATTGTAGCCTCCCCGCCGGGTTGCGTCACGGACGGAGCGGAAGGCGGCGCTGGTAACATGGGGTCGGGCCGCTCAGGCCCGCAGGGTCTGACCCCGGCAAAGATTCACCGCTGCTCGCGCATCTCCGTGAGGGTCTTGCGCACCGAGAGGGCCTCCGGGTCAATCTTGAGCTCGATCACGGAGGGACGGCTCGATTTGAGGGCCTGGGCGAAGGCGGGGGCAAAGTCGGCGGTCGCCTCCACCGTATAGCCGTCGGCGCCAAAGCTGCGGGCGTAGGCGGCGAAATCGGGGTTGACCAGGGTGGTGGCGATCACGCGGCTCGGATACTCCCGCTCCTGGTGCGCCCGGATGGTCCCGTACATGCCGTTGTTGGGGATGATGGTGACGATGGGCAGGCCGTACTGGACGGCGGTGGCCAGCTCCTGCCCGGTCATCAGGAAATCCCCGTCGCCCTGGAAGTTGACGACGGCCCGCTCCGGGTGGGCGAGCTTGGCGGCAATGGCCGCCGGCATGCCGTAGCCCATGGAGCCCGACGTGGGCGCGAGCTGTGTGCGATAGCGCTTGTACTCGAAGTAGCGGTGCACGAACGCCGCGTAGTTGCCGCCGCCGTTGGTGACGAAGCCGTCCTCGGGCAGCATCCGCGAGACGGTGCGCACCACCTCGGCGAGCTTCACGCCGCCCGGCAGCGGCACCGGCTCCAGGCTGCGCTCGTAGGCCGCCCGCAGCTCCGCCCGCAGGCCGGACCATGCGATCCTGGCCGGCGGCTCCAGCCGTGCGAGCGCGTCGGCGAAGGCCGCGGTCGGCACGGCGATCGGCAGGTCGGCGCGGTAGACCGAGCCCAGCTCGTGCGGCGAGGGGTGGACGTGCACCAGGAACTGGCGCGGGTTTGGCACATCGAGCAGCGTGTAGCGGCTGGTCGTCATCTCGCCGAGGCGGGCGCCGGCCACAATCAGCAGGTCGGCCGTCTTGATCGCGTTGGCCAGCGCCGGGTCGATGCCGATGCCGGCGCAGCCGACGTGGCAGCGGTGGCGGTTGTCGAAATAGTCCTGGTAGCGGAACGCCGGCGCCACGGCCAGGTCGAAGCGATCGGCGAACGCCTCCATCGCGCTCTTGACCTCGCCGCTCCAGCCAGGCCCGCCAACGATCATCAGCGGGCGCTGGGCGGTGGCGAGCCTGGCTTGCAGCAGCGCCATGTCGGCGGCACCGGGCTCGGCGCGGCCCACGCGCGCCGCTTTGGCGTCGGCCGCCTCGCAATGGGCCGACAGCATGTCCTCGGGCAGGCCCAGCACCACCGGCCCAGGCCGGCCGGAGCGGGCCATGTGGAAGGCGTGGCTCACGTACTCGGGGATGCGCTCGGTCTGGCGGATCACCGCGGCCCATTTCACGAACGAGAAGAACACCTGCTTGATCTCGATGTCCTGGAACGCCTCTCGGTCCTCATGATCCAGCGCCGGCAGCCCGACGAACAGCACCATGGGCGTGGAGTCCTGCTGGGCGACGTGCAGCCCGGCCATGGCGTTGGCGGCGCCGGGCCCGCGCGTGACCAGGCAGACGCCGGGCTCGCCCGTCACCTTGCCCCAGGCCTCGGCCATCATCGACGCGCCGCCCTCCTGACGGCAGATCACGGTCTTGATGCGATTGGAGTCGTGCAGGCCGTCGAGGGCGGCGAGGAAGCTCTCGCCCGGCACCGTGAACGCCGCCGTGGTGCCCTGGGCCTCGAGCTGATCGACCAGAATCTTGCCGCCGTGGCGCATGCCGCCGCCTCCCCTGCCTCCTGGTTGACGGGGTCAGACCCCTCGCGAAAATCCGATGTGGACGAACTCTGACGTGTGCGGCGAGGGTCTGACACCGTTCTCGCGCGCCGACGATAGCGGAAGTGCCGGGTGCAATGCGACTCCCGGCGCGAATGCCTGCAATGCGCTGCTTGTCCCTGCCGGCCCGGATCGGCCGAGGCCCATATGCGGCGCCACCCTGGCGAGAGGCGGCGCTCAGGTGGAAGGCGGCATGAAGATGCAGATGAGCTGCATCTGGCCGTTCGCGCCGGGCATCATGCAGGCGTGCATGCGGTGGTCCTTGGATTCCCGCCGCGGGAAGTTGGCGGGCACGAGCACGGTGCCGTGCCTGGTCGTCACGATCATCGTCGACGGCCCGATGCCGGCGCTCTTGGGATCGGCGGTGGCAGGGGTGGGCACGATCTCGGTGTGCTCCACGGGTGCGCAGTCCATGTCATGACAGCATTCCAGCGGATACCAGTCGTGGGCCGCTGCGGGCGTTGCCGCCAGGAGGAAGGCCAGCAACCAATTCCTGGACATAGCGCCTCCTTTCTATCGTGCTGCTCCTTGCTCCCCCTCCTCGATTCACGTTCGCCCTTGTCCTTGCATCCACACTCGGCATTGCGTGCCCTAAACCGTGAGTTGCAAGCGACGTGCCCTGCCGCCGCGCCAACGCGCCGCGCCCGCATCTGTTGGCCGGAACACCCGGCTTTATCCCATAACTACAACCGTTAAGGTTTCCGCGCTGAGCCGTCCGGCGTTGTGCCCGTGACAGCCACAGTGCACGAAAACCGGGCGATCTGCGATCAATTTCACGGCAACGCTCGGTTGTGCCCGCGGGTTCACGGGCGAAAAGGCGGCGCATCCCTGATCAGATATCCAGCACGATGTCGAAGACGCCGCGCAGGGCGCCCGGCTCCGGCAGCTCGGCGGGCTCCAGGCGCACGATCACGCTTTCGCGCGCGGCCGCGCTGCGAATGCCGTTGAGCACCCCATCGGTTGCGTTCTGGCGCTCGCCGGCTACGTACATCTGGGTGGTGAGCCGGCCGGCGCCCGGCGCGTGCACCTTGAAGTGGATGTGCGGCGTGCGCCCCGGATAGGCGACCGGGCGGATGGTCCGGAACGCGTAGCCGCCGTCCTCGGCAACCTCCGTGCGTCCGTAGCCCTGGAAGTCGGCGTCGCGCCGCTGCAGGCCGGACTGGCGTGGGTGATTGTAGATGCCGTTGGCGTCGCACTGCCAGATTTCCACCATGGCGCCGCGCACCGGCGCGCCGCGCTTGTCGAGCACCCTGCCGGCGATGTGCGTCACCCGCCCCAGGGCCCGCGCCGCGTGGCCGGCCACGCGCACGAGGTCGTTGTCCATGTCGGCGGGCAGCGTCACCGGGTAGAACGGCCCCTCCGTCTGGCCGGGGGTGACGACGAGGCGCGCGCTCTCGGCGGCCTTCGCCGAGGACGGCAGCGACGGCGCGAGTACCGCTGCGGCAGTGCCGATGAGAAGGGCGCGGCGCTTAAGGGCGACGATGTAGGGCATGCTGGGACCTCGCCTGGCTGTCCCGTAGAGATAGGCGCGCGACTTCTCATGTGCCACGCGCTGTCATCCCGGAATTTTGCCACAGCAAAAATGTCCGGGACCAACAGGGTCAAAAGGGGAAAGCGTTGGGCTTGGGGCTCTGGGTGCCGGTTCTCGCGCTGCCGCGCTCGCCCGGTATGACAGTTACCGCGCCCGACGCTCCTCGCATCCATGCCGGGGACACCCTGGCGGGCGGACTTGCGCGGGCGGCGGCGCGCATGGTGGATTGCCGCGCATGGAGACGACGATTCGAGGCGCCAGCATCCGGGCGGCGGGGCAGAACGGACCGCGGTTCGTGCATCTCAAAGTGCACTCCGCCTACTCGCTCCTGGAAGGCGCGCTGCAGATTGCGGGCCTGGCTAAGCTGGCCAAGGCGTTCAACATGCCGGCCGTCGGGCTCACCGACACCAACAACATGTTCGGCGTGCTGGAGTTCTCCGACAAGATGGCCGCCGCCGGCATACAACCCATCGCCGGCTGCGCGCTGCAGACCGACTTCGGCGACGGTCACGGCGGGGGGCCCGTCACCCCCGTCGGGGCGCCCGACACCGGCGCCAGGCCCGCAGGACCGCTGGCGCTGCTGGTGCGCAACGGGGCCGGCTACGCCAACCTGATGAAGCTCGGCAGCGCGTGCCATCTGAAGCCCGCCGACACGGAGCCGCCGCACGTCAAGCTGGCCGACATCGCCCGGCACGCCGCCGGGCTGATCGCGCTCACCGGTGGGCCGGACGGGCCCATCGACAGCGCCATCAGTGCCGGGCAGGAGCCGCTGGCGCGGCAGCGGCTGGAGCGGCTCAAAGCCATCTTCCCCGGCCTACTCTACGTCGAGCTGCAGCGCCACGGCCTCGCGCATGAGCAGGCGGCGGAGCCGAGGCTGCTGCAACTCGCCTACGAGCTCGGGCTGCCCATCGTCGCCACCAACGAGTGCTACTTCGCGAAGGCCGAGGACTACGAGGCGCACGATGCGCTGATCTGCATCGCCGGGGGCAACTACGTGGCGGAGGACAACCGCCGCCGGCTGTCGCGCGAGCACTGCTTCAAGAGCGCCGACGAGATGGCGAGGCTGTTCGCCGACCTGCCGGAGGCACTCGCCAGCACGGTGGAGATCGCCAAGCGCTGCTCCTTCCGCCCACGTGGGCGCAAGCCGATCCTGCCGCGCTTCGTGCAGGCCGCACCCGGGGCGGGCGAGGAGCAGCAACTCGCCATCGAGGCCGAGGAGCTGCGCCGCCAGGCCGAGGCGGGCCTGGAGAAGCGGCTCGCCGCGCAGCCGCCGGCGCCCGGGTCCACGGTCGAGGACTACAAGAAGCGGCTCGACTTCGAGCTCGGCGTCATCGTCAAGATGAAGTTCCCCGGCTACTTCCTGATCGTGTCGGACTTCATCAAGTGGGCCAAGGCCAACGGCATCCCGGTGGGGCCGGGGCGCGGCTCGGGCGCGGGCTCCGTGGTGGCTTGGTCGCTCACCATCACCGACCTCGATCCGCTCCGGTTCGGCCTGCTGTTCGAGCGGTTCCTGAACCCCGAGCGCATCTCGATGCCGGACTTCGACATCGACTTCTGCCAGGACCGGCGCGACGAGGTGATCCGCTACGTCCAGCAGAAGTACGGCGCCGACCGCGTGGCGCAGATCATCACGCACGGCAAGCTGCAGGCGCGCGCCGTGCTGCGCGACGTGGGGCGCGTGTTGCAGATGCCCTACGGCCAGGTCGACAAGCTGTGCAAGCTGGTGCCCAACAACCCCGCCAACCCGGTCGCGCTGGCGCAGGCCATCGAGGGCGAGCCCAAGCTGCAGGAGGCGCGCGACTCGGACCCGATGGTGGCGCGGCTGCTGGAGATGGCGCAGAAGCTCGAGGGCCTCTACCGCCACGCCTCCACCCACGCCGCCGGCATGGTGATCGGCGACCGGCCGCTCGACGAACTGGTGCCGCTCTACCGCGATCCCAAGTCGAGCTTCCCCATTACCCAGTTCAACTGGAAGATGGTGGAGGCCGCGGGCCTCGTGAAATTCGATTTCCTGGGCCTCAAGACGCTCACCGTCCTCAAGAAGGCGGTGGAGCTCATCAAGCGCGGCCGCAGCCTCGAGATCGACCTCCTCAAGATCCCGCTCGACGACCGCAAGACCTACGAGCTCATCGCCAAGGCCGACACGGTGGGCGTGTTCCAGCTCGAAGGCACCGGCGTGCGCGACTGCCTGAAGCGCCTCAAGCCCGACCGCTTCGAGGACATCATGGCCATGACCGCGCTCTACCGGCCGGGCCCGATGGACAACATCCCCACCTACATCAACCGCAAGCACGGCGAGGAGCCCGTCGACTACCTGCACCCCATGCTGGAGCCGATCCTGAAGGAGACCTACGGCGTCATCATCTACCAGGAGCAGGTGCTGCAGATCGCCCAGGTGATGGCCGGCTACTCGCTGGGCCAGGCCGACATCCTGCGCAAGGCCATGGGCAAGAAGGACAAGGCCATCATGCGCCGGCAGCAGGACGAGTTCGTGGCCGGCGCGGTGAAGAAGGGCGTGGCGCGCGGCGAGGCAGCCTACATTTTCGAACTCGTCGACAAGTTCGCCGGCTACGGATTCAACAAGGCGCACACGGCCGCCTACGCCCACGTCGCCTACTACACGGCCTACCTGAAGGCCAACTTCCGCGAGGAGTTTCTGGCTGCG
>DATBKR010000060.1:0-4367 GCA_036555805.1 Hyphomicrobiaceae bacterium
GGCGGTGGCCCAGGACCAGCAGGCGCTGCGGCTGTTGTCCGTCGACCCGATCCGCATCAAGCGCATCGCCTTCGGCATCTCCATAGCCACCGCGGCGCTGGCCGGGGCGTTCCTCATCATCATCCAGCCGGTGGAGCCGTCGGTAGGGCGCGAGTACATCGGGCGCGTGTTCGCCATATGCGTGCTGGGCGGCATGGGCAGCCTGCCAGGCACGGTGATCGCTGCCATGCTGCTCGGCATCATCGAGAGCTTCACCGCCACCTTCTACGGGCCCTCGTGGGCGCCCGCCGTCGCCTTCGGCTTCCTGCTCATCACGCTGGCGGTCCGCCCCGCCGGCCTCCTGGGACGCTAGGGGGCGCCCGCCGATGCGCTCCTGGCTCTTCCTGATCGTCGCACTGATCGTGGCCGCCGCGACCTTCGTGCTGGCGCTCTCTATGCGCGGCTCCTACGGGGACTACCTGCTGTTCGCCGGCTACGTGGTGCTCCAGTACGTTGTGCTGGCCACGGCCTGGAACATCCTCGGCGGCTACTGCGGCTACGTGAACTTCGGCTCCGCCGCCTTCTTCGCCATGGGCGCCTACACCACGGTGGCCCTGCACAAGCTGGGCGCCAATCCCGGGCGCTACCTGTCCGACACGCCGTTCGAGTTTCTGGGCGCGCTGCTGCCGCTCTCGCTGCCGACACTCATCCTCCTGGGCGGCATGGTTTCGGGCCTCGTCGGCTTCGGCATGGGCTACCTGACGCTGCGCCTGCGCGGGGTGTTCTTCGCCATCGCCACGCTGGCGATGGCCGTGGTGCTGCAGACCATCGTGGTGAACTGGGACTACGTGGGCGGCTCGCGCGGGGCCTACATCATCAGGCCCGACGCGGCGGAGCTGGGCCCGGTGTCGCTCGCCTACATCCAATACCTGTTCCTGTTGATGCTGTTGCTGGCCGTGCTCGCGCTATGGGTGGCCCGCACCATCGAGCGCTCGCGCATGGGGCTCGGCTTCGCCGCCATCCGCGACGACGAGACCGCGGCCGAGGCCTCCGGCGTGCCGACGCTTCGCCTTAAGCTCGCCGCCACCGCGCTCTCCGGTGCGCTGATGGGCATGGCCGGGGCACCGTTCCCCTACTACGTGGGCTACGTCGAGCCGGCCACCGCCTTCGGCCTGCCCTACGCGGTCAACGCCATCGCCATGCCCATGATCGGCGGCACCACCAGCTGGGCGGGTCCGCTGGTGGGGGCCCTGCTGCTCGGCAGCCTGCAGCAGATCGCCACTGTCACCTTCCGGTCGGAGGCGAGCCTCCTGATCGTCGGCGTGCTGCTGGTGGCTTTCGTAATCGCCGCACCCGTTGGTATTGTCGGGTTGATGCAGGAGTTCCTGCGTGCAGCCGCACCCGATCGGCTCAACTTCCGGGCGGTCGCTGTCGCCCTGATTGCGAGCTACTGCTTCATCGTGGGTATCCTGGGCATCATTTTCGATCTAACTGTCCTCCAGACGGCCTTTCAGCTGCCCTTGCATCAGATCGTCAATTCCAGCGCCTTCTGGATCGGCGTCTTTGGTATCCTGGTGAGCGCTCTCTATGTCGTCTCTGCGTACGGCCTGCTGAAGCTCCAGCGTTGGGCACTGCAGCTCGCAAGCTTGTCGCTCCTGGTCTCCATGGTCGGAAGTGCCGCACTGATCGGGCTCGACCCTGACCCCCGCAGGCTCGGCGTCCGCATTGCGATGATCGTCATCTCACTTGCTGCCATTGTCTGCCTGCGCAAGCGCGAGATAAGGAAGCTTTACAATTCACAGCGCGGCGCACGGCCCAGCGGCCAGCCGGTGACCGCATGACCGCCCCCCTGCTCAAGGTGAAAGGCCTGTCGAAGCGCTTCGGCGGCTTCGTGGCGCTCGAGGGCATCGACCTCGACGTGGCGCAGGGCGAGCGCCTGGGGCTGATCGGCCCGAACGGATCCGGCAAGAGCACGCTCGTCAACTGCATCTGCGGCACGCTGCAGAACGAGACGGGCACTGTGCATTTCGACAATCACGCGCTCAACGGCGCTCCGGCGCACAAGCGCACGCACTTGGGTCTCGCGCGCAGCTTCCAGCTGCCCCGGCCGTTCGCCAGCATGACGGTGGCCGACAACATCCGCGTGCCGCTGCTCTATACCGTGCGCCCCCGCACCGGGCTCGTGCACTCCCACATCGACCTGGGGCGCCGCTGCGTGGAGCTGCTCGCGCTGGTGGGCCTGGACCACCTGGCGGAGCGGTCGCCGCGGGATCTCAGCCAAGTCGAGATGCGCAAGCTGGAGCTCGCGCGCGCCGTGGCCTCCGAGCCCAAGCTCTTGATCGCCGACGAGGCCATGGCGGGGCTCTCCCATTCCGAGGTGGAGGACATCGTGCAGCTGCTCCTGCGCCTCAACAAGGAGCAGGGCATCACGGTGATCCTGATCGAGCACATCATGCGTGCGGTGATGGCCTTCTCGCAGCGCATCGCGGTGCTCGTCTCGGGCCGAAAGATCGCCGACGGCAAGCCCGACGAGGTCGTCAACAACGCTGAAGTGGTGGGCGCGTATCTTGGGCAGTAGCATCGCCATCGAAGGGCTGCATGCCGGCTACGGCGCGGTGCGCGTGATCGAGGACGTGTCGATCAACGCGGCGCCGGCCGAGACCGTGGTGCTGCTCGGCACCAACGGCAACGGCAAGAGCACCCTCATGAAGTGCGTCATGGGCATGGTGCGGCCGAGCGCCGGGAGCATCGTGGCCGACATCGACGGCAAGCGCCACGACCTGACGCGGTTGTCCACGGAGGAGATCGTGGACCTCGGCATCGCCCTGGTGCCGGAGGGGCGGCGGCTGTTCCCGAAGCTGACGGTGGAGGAGAACCTGCTGCTCGGCGCCTACCGCCGTGCCGCGCGTGAGCAGATGGGCCGCAACCTCGACACCTGCTTCTCCGTCTTCCCGCGACTCGCAGAGCGCCGCGCCCAGCTGGCCGGCAGCCTCTCCGGCGGCGAGCAGCAGATGCTGGCGCTGGGCCGGGCGCTGATGGTGGCACCCAGGATCCTGCTGGTGGACGAGCCCTCGGTGGGGCTGGCGCCGCTTCTGGTGGCTCGCACCATCGACGCCATCAAGGAGCTGAAGGACAAGTATCAGCTCACCGTACTGATGGCGGAGCAGAACTTCACCCAGGCCGTGCGCATTGCCGACCGCGGCTATGTCATCGTGCACGGCAAGATCGCGGTCGAGGGCCGCTCCGCCCACGACCTCAACAACAACGAGCTGATCAAGAAGTTCTACCTGGGGCTGTGAGAGGTCTCCCTCTCCCCACGCATTGCCGGCCTCGCCGCGCGCTCCATCAGCGCGGGGTGAGGGGCAACCCCTCACCCTACCCTCTCCCCATGCCCGAAAAAGGGCATGGGGAGAGGGAATCCGCGCTACCTCGCCTTCTCGTAAGGATAGATCAGGCTGCCCGAGGCGTACTCGGGCGGGGAGACCACGACCTGGGTGTCCACGCCTTTGAACTGCATCGGGTCGTTGTTCTTGATGTTGCGGAACTGGACCTGCAGCACGCGCGACTGGGCCCACTCGCCGCCCTTGCCGAACTTCACGTCGCCCAGCACGGTCTTGAAGGTATTGGTGCGGATATAGTCGGCGAGCTTCTGGTCGTCGACGCTCTTGGTGGCGGTGACCGCCTGTTGCAGCACCTGCATCTGCGCGTAGGCCTGGGGCGCCATGTAGTAGCCCAGCGGGTCGACCCCTTCGGCCGCCGCCCTCGCCTGGTACTTCTTCATGAGATCCGCCACGCCGGGGAAGTCCATCTTGGGAACGGGCAGCCAGAAATCATAGGTGGTAAAGCCGTTGAGCAGCGGGCCCAGCGACGCCTTCATGGACGTGTTCTGCGGCCCGACCATGCCGCCGCCGATCAGCTTGGGCTTGAAGCCGATCTCGTTGACAGCGCGCACGATACCTACCGAGTCCGGCGGATAGGAGCACACCACCACGATGTCAGGGTTGGTTGCCTGGATCGCACGTACGATCGGGGCATAGTCGGTCGTCGACGGCGGGTAGCGCTTGTCGTAGACGACCTTGAGTCCAAATTTCTTGGCATTCTGGCGCGCGCCGTCGGAGGCATTGCGCGAGAATTCCTGATCGGCCGCCACGATGGCGACGGTCGTCGGCTTGGGGTTCTGCGCCATCGCCACCTGGAAGAAGCCTTCGGTGAACGCGGGCTTCGGATCCGGCCCCGACGGAATCATTACGAAGTAGTTGGGGTAGTTAAACTCGCTGTTGACCGCCAGGCCCAACAGCCCGATGAACAACTTCTTCCTCTGCATCATGACCGGCATGGCCGGCGCCAGCATGGCGGTGGCGTAGCCCCCCACCACGAGGTCCACCTTG
>DATBKR010000061.1:0-2911 GCA_036555805.1 Hyphomicrobiaceae bacterium
ATCGGCTTCCTCGAGAAGGTCGAGATGACCTGGCTGATCATGCCGAAGCCCGGCAGGATCAGGATGTAGACCTCGGGATGGCCGAAGAACCAGAACAGGTGCTGATAGAGCAGCGGGTCGCCGCCGCCCTGCGGCTCGAAGAACGTGGTGCCGAAGTTGCGGTCGGTGAGCAGCATGGTGATGGCGCCGGCCAGCACCGGCAGCGCCAGGAGCAGCAGGAAGGCCGTGACCAGCACGCTCCACACGAACAGCGGCATCTTGTGCAGCGTCATGCCCGGCGCGCGCATGTTGAAGATGGTGGTGATGAAGTTGATGGCGCCGAGGATCGAGGAGGCGCCCGCCAGGTGCAGCGCGAGGATGGCGAAGTCCGGCGCCGGCCCGGGATGTCCCTGGGTGAAGAGCGGCGGGTAGATGGTCCAGCCGGCGCCGGCGCCGTGCATGCCCGGCGGCCCCTCGACGAACATGGAGATGAGGAGCAGCGAGATCGAGGCCGGCAGCAGCCAGAACGAGATGTTGTTCATGCGCGGGAAGGCCATGTCCGGCGCGCCGATCATGAGCGGCACGAACCAGTTGCCGAACCCGCCGATCATGGCGGGCATCACCATGAAGAACACCATGATGAGGCCGTGACCGGCGACGAAGGTGTTGAACACGTGGCCGTTGGCGAAATACTGCAGGCCCGGCTCCTGCAGCTCCATCCGCATTACCACCGACAGGAACCCGCCGATGACGCCGGCGACGATGGCGAACAGGAGGTACATCGTGCCGATGTCTTTGTGATTGGTGGAACCGAACCACCGCCACATCCCGGTGGGCGTGTGCTCGTGAGCGTGCCCGCCCTCAGCATGCGCGTTGCTCGCCATGGTCGCCTACCTCTGCATGCGCCTCAGTGTTGGCCCCGACCCGGGGCCTCATCGCGAAGTCGTTGCACTGCCCGTTGCTTGCCGGCCGGCCGCGCGTCGCTCAGTTCGCGGCCGTCTTGTTCTGGCCGACCTGCTCCTTCGCAACCCGCAAGATGATCTCCTTGACCTTGGCGCGGTCGCGCTTCTTGAAGGCCTCCACCCACTCGTTGAAGACCGGCTCCTTCACCACCCGGATGGCGATGGGCATGAAGGAATGGTCCTTGCCGCACAGCTCCGAGCACTGGCCGAAATAGATGCCTTCCTTGGTCGCCTTGAACCAGGTGGCCGTCATGCGCCCAGGCACGGCATCGGTCATGGTGCCGAACGAGGGGATGCGCCAGGCGTGGATGACGTCGGTGGAGGTGACCAGCACGTGCACGACCTTGTTGATCGGCACCAGGACCTCGTTGTTGACCGCGAGGTTGCGCGGCACCTGCTCGGGCGGCATGCCCGCCTTGATGGCCGCCTCGCGCTCGTCGTCCTGCAGCATCACGGAGTCGACGGAGAGCTTCAGGTCGGGAAACTCGTGCGTCCAATTCCAGGTGTGGCCCGTGGCCTTGAGGGTAAGGTCCGGCGGCGGGAAGGTGTATTGCGCATAGAGCAGCCGGAACGAGGGAATGGCGATGGCGACCAGGATCAGCACCGGGATCACCGTCCACAGCACCTCGACCGTTGTGTTGTGGGTGGTCCTGGAAGGCGTGGGATTGCGGGTCTCGCTGAAGCGCCACATCACCCACAGCAGCAGGCCGAGCACGAAGGCCGTGATGGCGAAGATGATGACGTTGACGTAGTCGTGCATCCAGTGGATCTGCTCGGCGATCGGCGTCACCGCGTCCTGGAAGCCGATCTGCCCCGGCGAGGGCTGCCCCGAGCCCGCCAGCGCGGGCGCCGCAAGCAAGGTGGCGCCCAGAGGGGCGCCGACGGTGGCCCCGAGCGCCGCGACACCCGACGACCGGCCGCTGATGCTGCGATTCGTTCCCAACATGGCGCGTGCTTCTCGTTCCTGGCGTTTGCGGCCCCACATGAGGCGGTATCGGCGCGGCACGCCGTTGCGTGCGGCCCCCGCGCTCCTGACCGTCCCGGTGGCTGGCGCACCCGCAGCCGCAACGTCGGCCAAGTTGGACGCGAGATCCGCTCAACGCCGCCACCAAACAGCAACCCCCAGAACCGCTCAAGGGCGCGCCGCTGCGGCATAACCACGCGCAAATAGGGCCCCTGTCGCCGATTTGCAGCGGTGCCCGGCGGTCGGTTACCAGCCGGCACGGCGCCGGTTGCGGCCGCCCGCAATTTGGCCGAATTGATTGGCGAGACGGCGGCGCGGCCGGGCTTCTCTCACCGCGAAGCGCCGACCGGCAGACTACTGCAATCTCACCCTCGCCCGGAGTCGAGGATCCCGCCTCTCGCTCGGAAGAGAGCGAGTCCTGCCACCCTCAGGAGCGCAGCTTGGTTGCTTCCTTGGTTGCTTCGTTGACCGGCAGTCGCCGTCTTGCGGCGGTTTCACGTCTGGCTTGGCCGATCCTGGCGCTGCTGCTTCCCGCCGTGGCGGCGGTGCCGGCGCTTGCCCAGATCCTGGAGGGCGGAACCGTGAAGGCGCAGCACGGCGACTGGCAGGTCGTCTGCCGCCCGCCGCCGCCGGGCGCCAAGAACGAGATTTGCGGTGCGGTCCAGAGCGTGACCGCCGAGGACAACCAGAATGTGGGCCTCACCGTCATCGTCCAGAAGCACACCGACGGCAAGCTCACCATGCGCGTGGTGGCGCCCTTGGGGGTGTTCCTCGGCAAGGCCCTTGGCGTACAGATCGACACCAAGCACGAGGGCCATGTGCCCTTCGACCGCTGCCTGGCCGTCGGCTGCCAGGCCCAGTTGCTCCTGGAGCCGCCGCTGCTCGCCAAGCTCAAGGGCGGCAAGACCCTGGTGTTCATCATCTACCGCACCCAGGAGGTGGGCGTCGGCATTCCCATCTCGCTGGCCGGCTTCGACCAGGCCCTGGCGGCGCTGCGGTAGGCCTC
>DATBKR010000062.1:0-8240 GCA_036555805.1 Hyphomicrobiaceae bacterium
GCGGACGCACGAACCCCATGAGGGTATTCAGCGTCGTGGTCTTGCCGGCGCCGTTGCGGCCGAGCAGCGCCACCACCTCGTTCGGGTTCACGTGCAGCGATACGTCGAACAGGATATGGCTGTCGCCGTAGTAGCTGTTGATGCGGTCGACTTCGAGAAGCGCCCTCATGCCGCTGCCATGCCGCCCAGATAGGCTTCCTGCACTAGAGCGTTGCGCTGAATCTCGGACGGGGTGCCCTCGGCCAGCAATGCGCCCTCGTGCAGCACCGTGATCCGCTCCGCCAGCTCGAAGATCGCGTCCATATCGTGCTCCACGACGACCAGCGTGCGGCCGCGCGCGATGTTCTTCAGAAGCTGCACCGTCTCTCTGCGCTCGCGCGGGCTCATGCCGGCCAGTGGCTCGTCGAGCAGCAGCAGGGACGGCGAGGAGGCGAGCGCGAGAGCGATTTCCAGCCGCCGCTTCTCGCCGTAGGCAAGCTCGGCCACCGACACGTCGGCGCGTGCGGCGAGGCCGACCATGGCCAAGGTCGCTTCGACCTGCGTGTCGAGGCCGGAGACACGATCGATCCGGCGCAGGAGGTCGAGCGAGAAGCGGCCCCGCCGTTCCGCCAGCGCGGCGATGACGATGTTCTCGCGCAGCGTCTGTCGCGTGAAGAGTTGGTTGACCTGGTAGCTCTTGGTCAAGCCGAGCTGGCACACCCTGGCGACGTTCATGCCGGTGATGTCGCGACCATGGAACAGGATGCGCCCGGAGGTCGGCCGCATCTCGCAGGTGAGCATCTTGAAGAACGTGCTCTTGCCCGCGCCGTTGGGACCTATGATGCCGCGCAGTTCGCCCTGGCCGACAGTGAAGTTGATGTCCCTGTTAGCGACCAGGCCGCCGAACCTCTTCGTGAGGCCGCGCGCCTCCAGCGCCGGACCGGTGAACGGCTTCTCCTGGTGACGCCGTGACGGGCCGATACTGGCCAGCTGTTGAACTTCGATGCTGGATTCCGGCGATTCCTCGGGCGGTGACGCACGGCGCCGCCGGGTCATCAATGCGAAGATGTCGTAGAGGCCGCCGATCACCCCGCGCCGGAGGAAGCACACCAGCAGCACGAATACGACGCCCAGCACCAGCTTCCACGTCGCGCCGAGATGAAGCGTGGTCTGGAAGAAGTCGCTCAGATACAGCCATACGGTAGCGCCGATGAGGGGGCCGAACAGGGTGCCCGCGCCGCCAATGGCCGTCTGCATGACAAGCTGGCCCGAGGTCTCGAACGTGAAGGCCTCGGGCGGCATGAAACCCTGCATCAGGCCGAGCATGCCGCCGGCAAAGCCCGCGTAGGCTGCTGCGACCACGAACGCGGTGAGCTTGTAGGCATGGATATTGTGGCCAACGGCGGCGGCGCGCACCGGGTTGTCGCGGATCGCGCTGAAGATCGCCCCGACCGGGGAGCGCACGATGCGGAGCGCGAGCACCACGCCGATAAAGTACCAAAAGGCCAGGAAGGCATACATCGACCAGTCCGTGTTGAACTGGATGGTGGTGAAGCCAAGATGCAGCGCGGGCGCGGGCACGCCAGGCAGCCCGTTCTCGCCGCCCGTGTATTCAGAAAGCGGATTGAACTCGACGAAGTAGAAGACCTCGGCGATGGCCACCGTAATCATCGCGAAGTAGATGCCCGTGCGCTTGAGCGCGATCAGGCCTACCACGAAGCCGACAACGATCGCCGCGACGGTGCCAATCGCCACCGCCAGGATCACGCTCGGAAAATCCAGAATCGTGAGCAGATAAGCAGCCACCATACCGCCGGTGCCGAAGAAGGCCGACTGGCCGAACGACAGCAATCCGGTGAAGCCGAACAGGATGTCAAAGCCCAGGCCGAACAGGCCCCAGACAAGAATGCGATTGATCGTGGTGGGGGTGAATCCCAGATGGGGCAGCACGAAGGGGGCGGCGATCAGCCCGACCGCCGTCAGTGCCTCGATGATGTAGCGTCGTTGCTTCCGCATTAGGGAACAGCACTCATTCGCGGCCCGCGGTGCCGAGCAGGCCGTAGGGCCGCAGCACCAGCACCAGCGTCATCGCCACGAAGAGCATGACATAGGAATAGCCTGGGTTGAACATGGACGTTAGACTGATGATCTCGCCTGCGATCAGCCCACCCAGCACGGCGCCGGGAAAGGACCCGACGCCACCGATGACGATCACCGTGAAGGTCTGTACCAGGATCGACTCGCCGACGTCGGGTGCAATCGAGACCACCGGCGCGTTGACGATGCCGGCAAAGCCCGCTGCCATGGCGCCGATGCCGAACACCAGCATGAACACCTTGTAGACGTCGATGCCGAGCGCATCGACCATGGCGGAATCCTCGATTCCCGCGCGCACGATCATGCCGATGCGGGTGCGGTAAAGGGCGAGGTAGAGAGCTACCAGCGCGGCGAGGACGATGCCAAGCAGCGCCAGCCGGTACGTCGGGTAGAACATGAAGCCCAGCGGCGTGATGCCGACCAGGGCTGGAGGCGGGGGCACGGCCTTCGACAGGCTGCCGAAGAAGAACCGGACGGTCTCGACGAAGACAATACCGAGACCGAACGTGACGAGCAGCTGGTCCTCGTGCGGTCTGGTATAGAAGTGGCGGATGATGACGGTCTCCGTCAGTATGCCAACGAGCATTACGAACAGGGAGCCGGCAAGAACGGCGACCGCGAACGAGCCGGTGTAGGTATAAGCCATCCAGCCCGCATAGCCGCCGAGCATGAACATGGCGCCGTGCGCGAGGTTGAGAACACCGAGCGTGCCATAGATGATCGTCAGACCGGAGGAGATCAGCGCCAGGAGGGCGCCGAGAACCAGTCCGTTGAACAGCTGCGACAGGAAATTTGGCCAGTTGACCACCGGCAACCTCGCGCACGGAGTTTATGCATCTTGAGTGCGAGTTCAGGTGTACTCGCCCGGGCTGCAGCCGAAGGCGTCGGGCTTCTGCATCAGCGGCTCGCCCGGCACGACTTCCAGAACCTCCCAGTAGTCCTCCTTGTTCTTCATGTCGGCCGGCTTCTTGCCGCGGACGATGACGACCGGGCGGACAAGCTGATGATCCTGCGGGCGATAGTGCACGTCGCCGACTAGCGACGGAATGGTCTCGCCCTTCTCGTACTGCTTGATCACGTCCGGCGGGTAGAAGCTGCCGGCCTCGGTGACCATGCGGGCCCAGTGCGCGAAACTGGTGTAAGCGTTCTCCGCGCCCCACTCCGGCTTGTAGCCATGCTTCTTGTCGAACGCTTCGACGAACATCTTTGCCAGCGGATACTTGTCTTCCAGCGTCCACCAGAAGTCGGTCGCCGCATAAACGCCCGCGGTCAGCTCTGGCCCGGCTTCCTTGGCGAGGAAGGGTATCTGGTAAGGGATCACCAGCGTCATCTTCGGGATGATGCCGAACTGCTTGGCCTGCTGCGTCGACAGCACCGCGTCGCGGCCCCAGTTCACGTTGATGAGGAACTCGGCGCCGGAGTTGGCGATGTTGGTGAGATACTGGCTGAAGTCCTGCGTGCCGAGCGGCGACACCTGGTTTGTCACCATGGTCCAGCCGCCATTCTTGGTCAGGTAGTCGTTCGTCGACTGGGTGACGGTGTGGCCATAGGTGTAGTCCGGCGTCATGAATGCCGCCTTGCGGTTCTTGCCGAACTGCTTGAGCAGCACCGGGCCGATGGCCGCCGCCGCCGTCTGCCCGTAGAAGTTCTGGCGGAAGCCGTAGCGCACGCAGTCCTTGCCGGTGGTGTCGTTCGAGCCCGAGATCCCCGTGATGTAGAGCACTTTCTCGCGCTGCGCGAACTTGTTGAGCGCGACGGCGACCGCCGACGACGTAGAGCCCGTCATCAGGATGATCTTGTTCTGGTTGATGAAGGTTTGCTGCGCCTGGACCGCCTGGTTCGGCTTCGCCGCGCTGTCGGCGGCGACCAGGTTGACCTTCTTGCCGAGTACGCCCTTGTCGACCTTGGGCGCGATCGCCTTCATGAGCGGGTCATTGGTGTTCATGTGCTCGACTGCGAGCTGCATGCCCTTGAGCTCATCTTCGCCCGAGGAGGCATAGGCGCCGGTGCGCGGGACCGCGGCGCCGATGTAGACCGTGTCGCCCGCGGAGCCCTCCGGATAGGTGCCGATCGCCGGGTGATCCGCCGCCCCCGCCTCGGACATGATGTTCAGCCACGAGCGACCGTCCCATGCAAGGGCGCCGACACCCGCCGCAGCTGCCGCCGATTGCCTCAACATCGCCCGCCGCGACATTGGCCTGAACGCTCGGATGGTCACATCTTCCTCCATGAACTCGGTCCCACGGCGAATGTCTCACCCTTCGCGGCAGCGCGCCTTAACCCGCGTCATTGATCATGAGCAAATGGCGGGTACGACTTTCGTAGCACCGCCGCCGCGCGGGGCCCGGGTGCCTTAAAAGAGCAGACCACACCACACCCTTGACCCGGCGGCTCCGACCGAGGCGTAGCGCATAAAATCGGCATTCTCAGCGGCGCTGCAGAACCTCGGGCGTGCCTTCACTGCTCGCTTGCCCGGTCGATCTGCGCCACCCAGCGTTCAAACGTATGCCTCAGGATCTCTGCGTCCGTTGCGAGTTCGTCGCTGATCGCCCCCGCAACGGTAGCGTGGCCGGTTGACGCGGCCGTCGAGACGCGCGCGTGCTGGATTTGCAGTTCGGCTGCCTGCTGGCGCGCAGCACCGTGCAGCACCCCCTGCTTGTGGAGCTCCTCGATTTTCTCGTGGATCCGCGTGCCAAGCTCGGCGAGTTCCTTGCGAAACAGGTCGATATCGTCGGGCATTGACCACCCTCCATCATTGAGCTTGCCCGGGGTGCGGTTTGCAGGCGCACAGGCCGGTGACGATATGGATCGACCGCGACGACAGTCCGCGTGCGCAACCCATGGCATCTCGCGAAGTTTGAGCCCGTACCTGTGCCGGGCGCGGCGAATGCCGGAGACCTTGATGCGAAGCCGAAGGCCAATGCCACGCAATGTCTCGCAGCGATGTCGGGTGCCGGGGCCGGAACGCGGCCTCGGCACCCGAAGGCTCGACGCCGACCGCGATCAGCCAATCGGAAGGGCGACGTAGCGGTCCGTGTGGTCCCGACTGACCATGACCAGGATGTGCTTGCGGCCAGCCGTCTTCGCCTGAGCCATGGCGCTCCTCAGGTCTGCGGGCTCAGCGAGGTCCTTGGTCCCGGCCTTCTGGATAACGTCGCCCGGTCGCAACCCGAGCTCGGCCGCCCTGCTGTTGGGGGCGACATCGACGACCGCAAGCCCCTTCCCGCCGGCACCCTCGACATCGGCGGCCGGCGCCAGCGTCAACCCGAGGGAGCCGAGCTGGGGCCCGTTGCGATCTTCGGCGGATGCCCTGCGCACGGTGTGGTCCGGAAGCCGGCCGAGCGTGACGTTCACCGTCTGCTCCTTGCCGTCGCGGACGATGCCGAGGCTTACGGACTTGTGGGGCTCCATCGCTGCAATGCGCCGTGCGAGATCGCGCGCGTCCTTGATCTCCACCGAGTCGACCCGGGTGATCACATCCCCGGATTTCAGGCCCGCCGCGGCGGCCGGGCTGCCGGGTTGCGGACTTGCGACCAGCGCGCCGGCCGCGCTCTTGAGCCCGAGGCTGTCGGCAATGTCCTGTGTAACCGGCTGGATCTGCACGCCGAGCCAGCCGCGCACGACGTGGCCGCTCTCTTGCAGCTGCGGGACGATCTTGGCCACGGTCGATGCCGGGACGTCGAAGGCAATCCCGACCGAGCCGCCCGAGGGCGAATAGATCGCCGTGTTGACCCCGATCACCTCGCCCTTGAGGTTAAAGGTCGGACCGCCCGAGTTGCCACGGTTCACGGGTGCGTCGATCTGGATGAAATCGTCGTACGGGCCGGAGCCGATGTCGCGGCCTTCCGCCGAGACGATCCCGGCTGTCACCGTCCCTCCGAGCCCGAAGGGGTTACCCATGGCCACCACCCATTCGCCGACCTTGGGCTTCGCGTCCGCGAGCTTCACGAACGGGAAATCGTTGTGTCCATCCACCTTGATCAGCGCCAGGTCGGTCTTGGAGTCGGTGCCCACGACCTTTGCATTGAAGGTTGCGCCGGAGTCGGTCACCACCTCGACTTTCGTTGCGTTATCGACCACATGATTGTTCGTGACGATGTAGCCATCGGGGCTGATGAAGAAGCCGGAGCCCTGGCCCTGGATGAACTGCTTCGGCTGCCCCTTGCCGTTGGGACCCGGGGTGCCCTTACGGAAGTCCTTGAAGAACTTCTCGAACGGCGTGCCCTCGAACGGGTTGTCCTGCGAGCCGAAGCGGTCGACTGCCACGTCCGCCCGGATGCGGACTGACACGACCGCCGGCTTCACAGCGTTCACGAGGTCTGCGAACCCCGGCATTGCGGGCGCTGTCGCCGGGACGCGGGCCGCCGACGGCGCCCCGAAGGGACTGCCCTCCGCAGAATAGGCGTGCAGGGTGTAGCCCGATCCCGCGGCCAGCAGCGCCAGCATGGCCGTGCCGGCCAGCAAGCGCCGCCTGAGCGTGGATCGAATTGCCTGGCGCTGGATGTTGGCGGTTGCGCCGCGGTCTGTCGCAGCAGTGTTCATGGTGACCTCCGTTAGAGGCGGCCTTGTCGACCAAGGCCTGTGGGCTGTCGATCTGAGGCCATTATGATCGGTGTCACCTAACCGGTTGATTTCGTGCGCTATACTGTTTGGTAATCTTTGAACGCTTGTCGGCAACCGGAGCTGAACTGTGTGGACGGCTGTGAATAGGCCGGCGTGTGAATAGGAACTGCATTTCTCGTTCCGGCGAATGCGCCTAATAATTCGGACACTTGGAATGCCCCGGTCCACCGATCGGTGGACGACTTTGAGCCGCCGCTCGGCAAACCTTATCCCGTGGCCGGGTTGGCGATCCAGGCCGCCTCTGGCGGAGGTGCGGATTGACCGACTTTGGGCGGAGCCGCGCGCCTTTGCGACGCCCGCGGGCTCTTGCCTGCGGGCAAACCCCCTTTCGAGAGGATGACGCATATGCCGAACTGGACTCCCGACCCCAGCTTCTATCCTTCCCCCCGCATGGCGATGAAGGCCGCGCCCGAGACGGTGGCCTACGTGGCGAGTTTCGATCCCGACCGTAAGGTCCCGGACGCCCTGGCCGTGGTGGACGTGGACCCCAAGTCGGCCACCTACGCCGAGATCGTCGCCACCACGCCCATGCCCAACGTCGGCGACGAACTGCACCACTTCGGCTGGAACGCCTGCTCCTCGTGCCTGTGCCCCAACGCGCCGCACCCGCACACCGAGCGCCGCTACCTCGTGGTGCCGGGGCTGAGATCCTCCCGCATCCACATCCTCGACACCAAGCCGAACCCGAAGGCGCCCAAGATCGTCAAGGTGATCGAGCCCGAGGAGCTGGCCGAGAAGGCCGGCTATACCCGACCGCATACCGTCCACTGCGGACCGGAAGGCATCTACGTGGCGGCGCTCGGCAACAGCGAGGGCAAGGGCCCCGGCGGCATCTTCCTGATGGACCACGAAACCTTCGACGTGCGGGGACAGTGGGAGATGGACCGTGGGCCCCAGCACTTCGCCTACGACGCCTGGTGGCACCTGGGCCACGACACGCTCGTTACCAGCGAATGGGGCACGCCCGACACCTTCGAGAACGGCCTGATCCCCGAGGTGCTGTTGGGCGCCAAGTACGGTCGCCGCCTGCACTTCTGGGACCTGCACAAGAGGAAGCACCTGCAGACCATCGACTTCGGCGACAAGTACCAACTGGTGTTCGAACTGCGCCCCGCCCACGACCCCACCAAGGCCCACGGCTTCGTCAACTGCGTGCTGAGCCTCGAAAACCTCTCCTCCTCGATCTGGACGTGGTACAAGGACGGCGACAGGTGGGCGGTGAAGAAGGTAATCGAGATCGCCGCCGAACCTGCCAGCGAGGACGACCTGCCGCCGCTGCTCAAGGGCTTCAAGGCGGTGCCGCCGCTGGTCACCGACATCGACCTGTCGATGGACGACAAGTTCCTCTATGTCGCCTGCTGGGGCACCGGCGACCTGCAGCAGTACGACGTCTCCGACCCGTTCAATCCCAAGCTAACGGGCAAGGTGCGCATCGGCGGTATCGCAGCACGCGCCGGGCACCCTTCTGGGACGGGCGCGTTGAATGGCGGCCCGCAAATGGTGGAGATCAGCCGCGACGGCAAGCGCGTGTACTTCACCAA
>DATBKR010000063.1:0-6209 GCA_036555805.1 Hyphomicrobiaceae bacterium
CCCCAAGCTGATGGTCTCGTCCGACGTTTCGGGGCTGGTGTCGGAAGTGCTGGTGCACGAGGGGCAGGCCGTGCGCAAGGGCGACGTGCTGTTCCGCATCGATCCCCGGCAGTTCCAGATCGCGCTCGACAACGCCAAGGCGCAGCTGGCGCAGACCGCCCTCAATCTGCAGGCCATGAAGGAGGACTACCGGCGCATGCTGTCCGACGCGGCCTCGCAGGCGGCGCAGGTGGAGCTGGCGCAAAAGAATTACGACCGCGCCGTCGACCTGAGCAAGAAGGGCATCGCGTCGGTGCAGAGCTTCGACCAGGCGCGCAGTGCCCTCGATGCCGCCCTCAAGCAGCAGCAGTCGCTGTGCGAGCAGGCAAAGGTGCAGCTGGCCAAGATGGGCGGCAAGGCGGACTTCGCCGTGACGGAGCATCCGGCCTACCTGCAGGCCAAAGCGCAGCTGGACGAGGCGCAGCGCCAGCTCGATCACAGCGTGGTGCGGGCGCCGCTCAACGGCATCGTCACGCAGGTGGACCAGCTGCAGCCCGGCGTCTATCTCGTGTCGGCCACGGCGGCGCTCACCAACAACGGCGCGGTGGCGCTGGTCTCTACGGACGACGTGTGGATCGACGCCAACTTCAAGGAGACCGACCTCACCTGGGTGAAGCCCGGCGACATCGTCGAGATCAGCGTCGACACCTACCCCGGCCGGACCTGGAAGGGGCGGGTGAAGAGCATCGCCCCCGCCAGCGGGGCCGAGTTCTCGATCCTGCCGGCGCAGAACGCCAGCGGCAACTGGGTGAAGGTGGTGCAGCGCATCCCCGTGCGCATCGCTGTGGAGCGCCGGGACGGCGATCCGCCCCTGCGCGCGGGCATGAGCGCCTACGTGACCATCGACACCGGGCACCAGCGCTCGCTCTCCGAGCTGTGGTGAGCCGGTGTCGGGGTCGGGCTTCGGGAGTGAAGGGTAAGGTGGAAGGCGGTTCAGGATGGCATCGAACGCAGGCTCGCCGATCATCGCCGCCGCGTATTGCGCGACTGCCGACGCCCCACACCCGAAATTCACGCCCGTCCTCGTTACGTAATCCGAGCCAAACCCAATGGCCATCGCCGCCACACCCTCCCTCGGCGCCGCCGCGTCCAACCGGACGATGGTGACGGTGTGCGCCATGGCGGCCACGCTGATGCAGGCGCTGGACAGCACCATCGCCAACGTGGCGCTGCCCTACATGCAGGGCTCGCTCTCCACCACCGCCGACCAGATCACCTGGGTGCTCACCTCCTACGTGGTGGCGGCGGCCATCTTCACGGCGCCGGTGGGGTGGCTCGCCTCGCACTTCGGCCGCAAGCGTCTGTTCTTCGTCTGCGTCGTCGGCTTCACCATCGCCTCGGCGCTGTGCGGGCTGGCCGCGTCGCTGACGCAGGTGGTCGCGTTCCGGCTGCTGCAGGGCATGTTCGGCGCGGCCCTGGTGCCACTGTCGCAGGCCACCATGCTCGATCTCTATCCGATCGAGCAGCGCGGCTCGGCCATGGCCATTTGGGGCATGGGCGTCATGATCGGCCCGATCCTGGGGCCGACGCTCGGCGGCTACCTCACCGATGTCTACAACTGGCGCTGGGTGTTCCTGATCAACGTGCCGTTCGGCATTCTCGCCGCCCTCGGCCTCGTCCTCTTCATGGCG
The DNA here is from genome assembly GCA_036555805.1 of Hyphomicrobiaceae bacterium. Taxonomy (GTDB): domain Bacteria; phylum Pseudomonadota; class Alphaproteobacteria; order Rhizobiales; family Hyphomicrobiaceae; genus AWTP1-13. The sequence continues at coordinate 1,671 of DATBKR010000063.1, forward strand.
GAGACCGACCGGCACGAGGACAGCCGCTTCGACTGGACCGGGTTTGCGGTGCTGAGCGTCGGGCTCGGCGCCCTGCAGCTGATGCTGGACCGCGGCCAGCAGCAGGACTGGTTCCACTCCACCGAGATTGTCGCCGAACTGGTGCTGGCCTGCCTCGGGTTTTACCTGTTCGCGGTGCACCAGTTCACCGCCGACAACAGCTTCGTCCCGCCGCGGCTGTTCAGGGACGTGAACTTCTCGGCGGGCTTCCTCATCATGTTCGCCATCGGCATGATCCTGCTGGCCAGCATGGCGCTGCTGCCGCCGTACCTGCAGAACCTCGGCGGCTATTCCATCACCACGACAGGCATTCTCATGGCCCCGCGCGGCGCCGGCACCATGCTGGCCATGCTGGTGGCGGGCCGGCTCGCCGGCCGCTTCGACCCGCGCCTCGTCATGCTGGGCGGCATCCTGATGATCGCCGGCACCATGTGGAGCATGAGCGGCTGGACGCCCGATATCGACGGCTGGTCGATGGCGACGACCACGTTCGTGCAGGGCATCGGCCTGGGCTTCGTGTTCATCCCGCTGCAGGTGGTGGCCTACGCCACCCTGGCGCCGGACCTGCGCGGCGACGCCACGGCGCTGTTCAGCCTGGTGCGCAACGTGGGCAGCGCGGTGGGCATCTCCATCTCCTCGTTCCTGCTGGCGCAGGGCACGCAGGTGATGCACGCCCGCATCGCCGAGGGCATCACGCCCTTCAACCGCAGCTTGCAGACGGGGGCCGCGTTTTTCATCTGGAACACCGCCACCGGGCCCGGCAAGGCGGCCCTCAACGCCGAGGTGACGCGCCAGGCCTCCATCATCGCCTACGCCAACGACTTCAAGTTCATGCTGTTCGTGACGCTGGCGGCGGCGCCGCTCCTGCTGCTCCTGCGCCGGTCGTCGAGGGCCGCTCCGCCGCCCTCCGCCGGGCGCGTGGCGATGGAATAAACACGTGCGGCAGTCGGGCAGCAGGCGGCAAGTTCGGTTGGCCCCTTCGCCTTGACCTGCGATCCTGTCTCACCACACGCCGCGCACCAGGCGCCAGGGCACGGAGCTGCGGTAGGCCTCGTAGCCCGGCAGGTTGCGCACGAGGTAGGCCTCCTCGTCCTGCAGGCGGGCGACGATGCCTCCCACGAGCAGGCCGAACGGCACCAGCCCCCACCACGAGGCGAGCGCGAGCGGCACCCCGGCGAACATCAGGAGCGCCCCGGCGTACATCGGATGGCGCACCAGGGCGTAGGGGCCGGTGGAGATCACCCTCTGGTCGGGAGCGACCTCGATGGTGGACGCCGCGAACGAATTCTCCCGCAGGACCAGAAAGACGAAGAGGTAGCCGGCCGCGGTCAGGAGATTGCCGGCGAGGACGACCGGCCACGATGGAGCCGACCATCCGAAGCGGTGGTCGAGCGCCGACACCACGAACAGCGCACAGATGACAACTGCAAGCACCAGCTGGATGCGCTTCTGGGCCGGCTCCTTCTCCGCCGCAGGGCCCGCGCGCAGGCGGCGCTGCACCAGGGCCGGGTCGCGCTTCAGGAAATACCAGCCACCGGCGATCGACCAGAGCGTGAAATGCACCCAGAACAGCCATCCCTGCCAGTAGGCGAGCGATCCGGCCGGCACGAAGATCAGGAGCCACAGCGCGACGACGAAGAAAAGCGTGCCCTTGATCGCTCGCCTCGCGAGGTCTGCGTCCGGACTCTTGCGGCCCTGGTTCATCATGTCGCTCCGCTACATGCGGCGCTGGCGCGGCAGGTCGATGGGCAGGTACTCCACGCCGGAGCGCTGGAGCGGCTGCGGATAGAGCTTCATAAGCTCCAGCACGTCACCGGGCATGCCGATCTTCACGGGCAGCCCGAGCTCCCCGGCTTCCTTGGCGGTCAGCGCATAGTCGTGCGTCCAGTGTCCGCCGGCGAGCTTCTCGGCCAGCGCTACCGCCGCGGCCTGCTCCATGTGCGGGGCCAGGAGCTCCACGGCGCCCTTCTTGACCTGGGCCAGCGCCTTCTCGCTCACGTCGGCCAGCACCACCGTGAGGTCGAACACGTCGGAGATGGGCTTGGCATCGCGGGCCTTGACGATGCTCGCCGCCGGCAGGCCGGCGATCTGCGGGTCGATCGGCCCCAGCATGGAGAACTCGCCCATGACGATCTCGTCGGCGGCGAGCGCGATCAGCGTGCCGCCGGACATGGCGTAGACCGGCACGTATACCGTAACCTTGGCAGGGTGCGCCTCTACCGCCCGCGCGATCTGCATGGCGGCCAGCACGAGCCCGCCCGGCGTGTGCAGGAGCAGGTCGATGGGCACGTCGGCCGGCGTCTCCTTGACGGCAGCGATGATGGTCTGCGCGTCTTCGAGGTCGATGTGGCGCCGTACGGAAAAGCCGAACAGCCCGGCCTTCTCCTGCCGGTGGATCATGGTGATGACGCGTGTGCCGTGGCCGCGCTCGATGGCGCGGATCGCCTGGGCGCGCCGCATGGCGTACCAGCGGCCGGTCAGCAGCGGTTGCAGGGCCAGGAAGATCAGGAGCACCCAAAGCAGGGACGAGAAATCGAACGACATCGCCATGCCCTTTCGCCGCCGCGCCAGCGCTGCGCCCTTGTGCCACGCCGGCGCCATTGTAGCGCCGCGCCGCGCGCTAGGCGCGCACGCTGTGGCGACAGCGTTGCCGGCCGGGGGTGGGCGCGCGCGGTGCGCACGCAGATGTGAAGGCCCGCCGGCCGGAAAAAACGCGCTGCAGCGCGTTTCATTGCGAGGGGCACTGCCGCAAAGCGGAGGTGGCCCATGCCCGATCTGCGCATGACGGGGCTGGCTGCGGCAGCCGCGGCGGGCCTTCTTGTCGCCGGGGCGTCGCCCCAGCATGCCGCCGCTCAAGGCGGCGCGCGGGGCGGTTCGAGCGCCGCCGCAGCGAGGTCGTCTCTGAGCACAGGCGGACTGACCTCAGGCGGATCGCTGGCCTCGCCGCGGCCGGGCGGGACCGCGACGCCCAGCGCTACGCCCCCGTCGGCCATCGGCACGCCGGCGCCGCAGGTACCGCCCGTGGCACCGCTCAGCCCGCCGACGACCTCGACCTTCCTGGGCGGCGGTGGAGCCACCGTCACCGGCCCCGGCGGCACCACGACCACGACCACCACGCCCGGAGGGCTCACGACCACCGCGCCTGGAGCGGGCGTAACCGCCACCTTCCCCGGCGGCGGAGGCGGGGGCAGCGGGACCTCGTCACTGACCACAGGTTCCACCGTGAGCCCCAGCGAGTCCGCGCCCAGCATTCCCGGCGGCGGCATCGACAGTTTCGAGGGGTGCATGAGCTTCTGGGACGCCGGGACGCACATGAGCAAGAAGGAATGGGCCGTGGCCTGCCGGCGGGTGACGAACCGGCTGAAGAGCCTCAGGACCGAGCTCGACGCCAACGCTGCACTGAAGGCTGAGCTAGGTGCGCCCGCCCGGAAGCCGCAACGGCGGGCTGCCCGCACCACCCGGACGCGGTGACGCCGCCGCGCCGCCCGCCACATCGGTGCTACCCATTGACATATGGGGAATTGCCCATAGAGTCGCGGCATGACCGGGACCGGGAAGACGCTGCTGGCCGAGATCGAGCGCTTCCTGGCGCGGACCGCGGCCGCGCCCAGCAAGTTCGGCCTTGCCGCGGTCAACGACGGGCATCTCGTCGCCAACCTGCGCAAGGGCCACAGCATCACCTTGAAGACCGCCGACAGGGTGCGCGCCTACATGGCGCGCCATGACGCGCCGCCGGCCGGCGTCTTTCCCGTGACCCACGCGACGCGCGAAGCACTGCCCGAAAAGCGCATCGTGCTGGTGATCGGCGGCGGCATTGCCGCCTATAAATGCCTGGAACTGGTGCGGCGCCTGCGCGAGCGGCTGCCGGTGGCCATCGTCACCGTCATGACACGTGCGGCGCAGGAGTTCATCACGCCGCTGTCGGTGGGCGCGCTCACGAACGAGGCGGTCTTCACCGAACTGTTCGACCTGAACGCCGAGCGCGAAATCGGCCACATCCGGCTGGCGCGCGACGCCGACCTGATCGTGGCGGCACCCGCCACCGCCGACCTGCTGGCCAAGATGGCCGGCGGGCACGCCGACGACCTCGCCTCCTCGCTGCTGCTGGCCACCGACCGGCCCGTGCTGGTGGCCCCGGCCATGAACCCGGCCATGTGGCGCGCTTCGGCGACGCGCCGCAACGTGGCGCTGCTGGAGGCCGACGGCATCCGCTTCGTCGGCCCTGAGACCGGCGAGATGGCGGAGCGCGGCGAGGCCGGGCTTGGCCGGCTCGCCGAGCTGCCGCACATCGTCGAGGCAATCGAGGGCCTGCTGGGCGGCGGCCCGGGCCGCGGCCCCACCCGCGGCGCCGCGGAGGGACCGCTCGCCGGGCGGCACGTGCTCGTCACCAGCGGGCCGACGCACGAGCCCATCGATCCCGTCCGCTACATCGCCAACCGATCCTCCGGCAAACAGGGCGCCGCCATCGCCGCTGAGGCGGCGAGGCTCGGCGCCCGCGTC
>DATBKR010000064.1:0-16167 GCA_036555805.1 Hyphomicrobiaceae bacterium
CCTGGGCGCCACTGCCGTCGCCCTCTCGCTGGCCTCCGGCTACACCACCTTCGACGGGCTGCGCAATTTCACCTCCGCGCCGCTGCTCTCGGTGCTCATCGCCTTCGGCATCCAGGGCGTGATGCTGATCGTGGCCTGGCTGATCGGCGAGAGCTTCGCCACCGGCATGAACCAGCAGATCCCGCGCGGGGGAGGCTTCAGCGCGCGCGAGGCCGTGATCGGCATGGGGCTGGGCGTCGCCTTCGTCGGCCTCGTCTTCTACTGGGTGCTGAGCCAGTCCGACGCCATCGGCTTCACGCGCAGCGCCGGCGCGATCAAGGGCTTCCATGCGGACTGGAGCCGCTTCGCCGACGTGGCGCTTTACTTCACCATGGCGCTGGTGCTGCTGGGGCTCGTCATATTCGGCTTCCGGCGCGGCAGCGACATTTCCGTGCCCTACGTGCAGAGCGTGCGCCTGATCGCCAAGAACGCCGTGCTGTGGGTCATGTTCCTGGCCTCCATGTCGGCCTCGGTGTTCTTCTCCTTCGACTCCCACTTCAACGCCATCTTCCCCGCCGACGCGCGCAAGCGCGCGGCCGAGATCCGCACCCTCAACCAGGTCGGCGCCGTCGTGGCCGACATCGGTGAGCGCGCCCAGAAGGTGCAGATCGCCGAGGCCGAGCGCCTGTTCGATACCGACGGCTGGAAGGCCTACGACGCCGAACTCGCCAAGCTCGCCGCCGCGGCGCGCGGCGCCCAGGCGGAGATCGAGGCCTTCCTCGTGCAGAAGCTGGAGGAGCGCCAGCGCGGCATCGGCGAGCAGCAGGAGCGCATCGCGGGCGCCGAGCGGAACCAGACCGCGCTCTTGCGCAAGCGCGACGAGCTTGAGGCGGAGCTGCAGCGCATCGAGCCGTCGATCGGCGCGCTGGAGGCGGAACTCGCCAAGGCGCAGGCCACCTACAACGAGACCAGGCAGGCGATCGCCGCCAAGCGCATCGACGCCTCGGCCGAGGACGGCGGCGTGGAAGGCACGCTGAAGCGCGGCAAGGGCCCCGTCTGGCGCCAGCGCATAACGGAGCTCGACGAGCTGCAGCGCAAGCTCTCCATCACCGACGAGCCGCGCCTCAAGGAGGCGCAGCGCCAGCGCGACCTTGCCTCGGCCCGCATCGTCAGCCTCAAGCGCGAGCTCGCCACCATCACCGGCGAGGTGGCCAAGTACAAGGGCCAGATCTTCACCGCCGAGGAGCGCATCAAGACAGCGCAGGGGCCGGGCGGCGACAGCGACGGTGGGCGTATCGACCCCGCGCGCGCCCTGCTCGCCTTCGAGCGCGCCCGCGCCGCCTTCCGCCAGAACCCCGACACCGAGAAGCTCGCCGGATTGCAGGCGCAGTGCGGCAGCCTGGTGGGCGCCATGTCGGCGGCGCCGGCCACCAAGGAGAGGGTGCGCGGCATCGACTGCGACCCCAAGCACGCCGCCGAGGCCGCAGCGCGGGTGTTTGCCCTCAATGCGGGGCTCGTCGCCTTCCAGGCCAACTGCGCCGGCGGCTCCAAGCTGCCGCAGTCGGCCAGCACCGACGAGCTGTTGTCGTTCGGCCGCAAGTGCCTGCAGGACTCCGGCCTGGTCTCCAAGGAATCGACGGACCTCGGTACCCGCCTGCAGGCCATGGAGATGAACCGGGATGACAAGGCGCACCGCTTTGTCGTGACCTGGAACGCCTTCCTCGACGGCAACCGCCTGGGCTACCTGGCGCTCGTGCTTGCCATCGGTGTCGATGCCCTGGTGTTCATGGCCGGCCTGTTCGGCGCCGCCGCGGTGAAGTCGCCGCTGTCCGACGTGCCGAGCCCCAAGGCGCGCAGCGCCGAGCAGCTGGAAGCGATCGTCAAGAACGCGCTAGGCGAGGACCGCCTGGAGAACGCCGAGCTGGTGCTGGCCGCCATGAAGCCCATGCGCGGCGATGCCGGCCATCGCTCCGAGGTGGACCTGACGCACTACGATGCCGAGACCGCCCGCAAGGTCCGCAAGGTGCTGGTGGCCGGCGCCAGCATCGGCGCGGTCGAGCGCGCGGCAACGGATGGGCGCGACGAGCGCTACCTTGTGCGCTCGGAGCTCTTCGAATACCTCTCCGTGGTCGCCAACACCGCGCGCGAATCGGACCGCGAGTATTCCAACCGGGCGCGGCTGATCCAGATCGTCGGTGTGGCCCTGGAGCCCGATCGCCAGGGCAATGCGGAGACCGTCCTGCAGCACATCGAGCCGGTCAACCGCCGCAACGGCTTCATGGCCCAGGTCGACCTCAAAGCCGTGCCGCAGGGAGAGCGGCGCCTCGTGCAGAATGTGCTCAACGCCGGCATGACCGTGAGCGCCGTGATGCGCACCGACGGCGGCGGCGCGGCCCGCAGCGGGCTCCTGGCGCGCGTCAGGGGAAGGCCGGCCCAGATGGAGACGACCTTCCTCGTCCACTCCGACCTGTTCAAGACCCTGCTGCTCTACCGCGCCGGCGTCTCGGCGACGATCGCCGCGAGCGCCGCCGAGCGGCCCCTGGCCGAAGGCGCCCCGATCCGCGCGAGTCTCGGCCCGTCGCCGGCTGCCATCAGGCCGGACCATCTGCTGACCAACGGGCGCAGCGGCAACGGGCTCGCGCACCAGGGCGATGCAACGTTGGGGGAGCGCTTCCGCCATGAGCTGATGACGGCCATGGGCCTCACACCGACGGCCCTCGATGGCATCTGGCAACAGGAGATCGCGGAGCTTGCCCTGGCTGCGGCCACCGTGCTCAGGCGCCAGGCCCGCAACCGCCTCGCGCTCAGCACCGAGCTGCGGTTCGTGGAAAGCAACCTCAGGCAGGCCCTGGAGCAGGGGCAGGACGCCATCGCCGCCCGGCACGATGGCGATGGCCACGCGCTCGCTCTCCTCAGGGAGCTGGCCGCGGAGATCGGCCGGCGCATCCCGGCGCTGATGCTGCTGCCCGAGGCGGGCCTGATCGAGCGCCTCATCTTCGCGCTCGAAGAGGCGCACGCCGAGGATCGCCTCAGTGACGAGGAGCACCTGCTCCTGAGCCGCCTGCAGAAGCTGAAGGGCGACCTGGAGCGCATGAACCCCAAGGACGCCTCCGCCTGGCGCAGCATCGCGCGCCAGCTGGAACGGCTCGCCGAGCCGGCCGTCTCCCCGACGCATGCTGCGGAGGACGGCAAGCACCACTGAGTGCACCTGTCATCCCGCAAGCCTCGTCTAAGCCGCCTTTGCAGGAGCGGTGAGAGCGGCGCGCAGCTTCTGCTCCTGCTCATTGGACAGGGACGTCTTGATGACGCGCGGCTTGAAGGGCTCGATTTCCGGCAGCACCTTGTCCGCGGTCGAACGCCTGATCAGCAGGAAGAGGGCCGAGGAGCCTTTGGGGATGGTCTTGCCGAGGTCCTTGATGAACTGGTCGTCGATGCCGTGGTCGGCAAGCGTCCCCGAGAGCGCCCCGAAGCCGGCGCCGGCAAGCCCTCCGGCCACCATGCCGGCGAGCGGATTGAGCAGCAGCAGCCCGGCGAGAACGCCCACCAGCATGCCGGTGCTTGCCCCGCTCGCCGCGCCGAGCGCGGTCAGGTTCATCGCCTGCTTGACCTGCAGCTTGCCGGCATCGGTGTGCACCACGACGCAGGCATCCTCCAGGTCGATGAGGTGCTCCTTCTGCAGGCTGCGCAGCTTGGTCAGGACGTCATCGGCCGTCCCGACGCCGTCGAAATCGAGAACCACCAGATCACTCATGACGCTCATCCTCTCGGCGCCGATTGCACGCACGCGAGGGTAAGGCGCGCCCGCGTGCGCCGGCATCCAGAGAAACCTGCGAACAAGCCAGGGAGACTCCCGACCCCATGCACGACGATCAGCCCAGCCGCACGGCTCTTGCGGCGGCGGCCCACAGGGCCGCGCACCAGACGATGGACGCCGGCACCATTTTCGCCGACCCCCTCGCTCGCATCGTTCTCGGCGCCGATGCCGATGCGATCATGGCAATCGAGGCGGCCGATCCCGCCCGCGGACGCATGCGGATGTTCATGGCTGCGCGCAGCCGCTTCGCCGAGGATTGCATCGCCGAGGCGGTGGCGCGCGGGGTGCGGCAGGCCGTCGTTCTCGGCGCGGGCCTGGACACCTTCGCCTTGCGCAATCCGCATCGCGGCCAAGGCTTGCGCGTGATCGAGGTCGATCATCCCTCCACCCAGGCGTGGAAGCAGGATCGCCTGGCCGAGGCCGGGATCGCCGTTCCTGCGGAGGTGACGTTCGCACCGGCAGACTTGCAGCGGCAGGACTTGGCCGCGGTGTTGGTCGCAGCCGGCTTCCAGCCCCAGCAGCCCGCATTCTTCCACTGGCTGGGCGTGGTGCCCTACCTGCCCCGCGAGGTCGTCGCGGCGACCCTGCGGTTCATTGCAGGCCTGCCCGGCTCGGAGGTCGTGTTCGACTATACCGAGCCGGTCGAGAACTATCCGGAAGCACGTCGCGCCTACATCGAGCAGCTCGCCGCGCGCGTCGCCGCCGTCGGCGAGCCCTGGGTGACCTATTTCGATCCGGGCGCGCTCTCGGACGAACTCGGCGCCCTCGGCTTCGACGAACAGGAAGACCTGGGCATCGTCGGGATCGCCGCCCGCTACCCTTGGCCCTTCCCCCGCCAGCCCGAGAACGGCCCCGGACCGCACGTGATAAGAGCGAGACGCCGTTTGGACTAGGGTGCCTGGGAGATCTCCGCGCGCACGATGGCCGCGCCCCCGCTCAGCGCCTTGAGCTTGCCGAACGCCACCTCGCGGGGCAGGTACTTCATGCCGCAATCCGGCGCCGGGATCAGGCGCTCGGCGGGGACATGCTTCAGGCCGCGGCGGATGCGCTCGGCCACCTTCCTGGGGGTCTCCACCTTCGTGTCGCCGAGGTCCAGTACCCCGAGCAGGATCTTTTTGGGCGCCAGGTCGTGAAGGACGCCCAGGTCGAGCTTGGGCTGGGCGGCCTCGATGGAGATCTGCTCGGCGGTCGAGTCGGCCAGCTCCGGCAGGAACGAATAGCCGACGGGCTTGGTCTCGCCCGGCACCAGCGCGGCGTAGCCGAAGCACAGGTGCACGATGGTTGGCACGCTGAGGCCCTGCAGCGCGCGGTTGATGGCCTTCACCGCGATGCGCTTGGCCGCGTCGGGGTCGTTCCTGAGCCACGGCTCGTCGAGCTGGATGATGTCGGCGCCGGCCTTGACGAGGTCCTTGGCCTCGGCGTTCACGGCGACGGCGTAGTCCATCACCATCTCGTCGGGGTCCTTGTAGTACTCGTTGATAGCCTGCTGGCTCATGGTGAAGGGGCCGGGCAGGGTGATCTTGGCGGTGCGCCCGGTGTTGGCGCGCAGGAACTTCATGTCGCGCACCTCGACCGGGCCCTTGCGCCCGATCCTGCCCACCACGCGCGGCACCGGCGTGCGGTGGCCGGAGCGCGCCTTGACGTGCCCCGGCTTGTCGAGGTCGATGCCTTCGAGGGCGGTGGCGAAGCGGTTGGAGTAGCTCTCGCGCCGGATCTCGCCGTCGGTGATGATGTCGATGCCGGCCCGCTCCAGGTCGCGGATGGCCAGGACGGTGGCGTCGTCCTGCGCCTGTTCCAGCCACGCCTCCGGCACGCGCCAGATGTTCATGCGCACGCGCGGCACGCTCTTGGACAGCATCGCGCGGTTCACGAGCCAGTCGGGCTGGGGATAGCTGCCGACAACGGTGGTCGGCAGCAGGTGCTGCTGCTGGGGCATGCGCGCTCGCCTTTCCCTGGGTGCGTTTGGCGCCGACCCTAGCGGCGGGCGCCGCGCGTGACAACACAAGGCCGCGTGCGGCGCGCAGCGGCAGTCCGACGACGTTGCACTGCGGGCGGGCCGTCCGGAGGACGCGGGCGCGCTCCCACGCGTCCCACGCGGGAGACGGCCCATCCTCGGCCACGATGGCGTGCACCATGCGCTGCGCCGGCGACGCGTATTGATGACCGGCGCGGCGCGCGGCTACTGTGGCAGCACCTGTCTCGTGATCCGATCGGGCGGTCACGCCGGCTGCCGTGGGGAGGACCGGAAATGAAGCGACCGTTCCTTGTGATCGCCCTGGGCTGCCTCGCCCTGTTCGTGATCGCGGGCATCGCCGTCGGCGAGCTGCTGCCTCACCTGTGGACCCAGCCGCATTCGTTCCGGGGCCGGCGGGCCGGCGCCTACGGTCCCTCCGTCTGGGCGATCCTGCAGAACGTGTCGGCTGCAATGGGGATCGCCTCGTTCGCGATCCAGATCGTGCAGTGGGGGCGCCGGCGGCGCCCCTGAGGTCAGCGCTCGACCGGCGCGTTCATCGGGCCGTTCTCGGTCTGCCCTTTTTCGGTCGGGCCTTTTTCGGCCGGGCCTTTCTCGGTCGGCGCTTTCGCGGTGGGCACGGGCGGCAGGGACACCTTGGCAAACATGTCGGCCGTGATGCCGGCGTACCAGGCGACGCTGTCCTGGTAGTTCTGCCGCCGCAGCTCGGCTGGCTCGCCGGGCTGCGACACGAACCCGTCGGAGGCCAGGAGCCTGCCGCCGCCGGGCGCGTAGTCGGCGCCGATCTTGACGCTGTCCTCCGGGGCCACCAGCGACCAGCAGGTGTTGCGGTAGTGCGGGTCGGACCTCGCCGTCTTGTTGAGCGCCGCGATGATGTCGGCGGCCACCGCCTTGGCCTGGCTGTTGGCGGAGAACGCCGACTTCGGCATGTCGTCGGCCACGGCTGCGTCGCCCAGCACGTAGACGTCGGGCACCTTGCGCGACATGAAGCTGTCCGGGTGAATCGGGCACCAGTCGCCCTCGGTGCAGCCGGCGCGCGCCGCGATCTCGCCGGCGCGCTGGGGGGGGATGACGTTGGCCACGTCGGCGCGCACCCGCTTGCCCGCCCTGGTTACGATCTCCTTCGTCGCCGGGTTGACGCCGGCGACCGCGAAATCGTCGACCTCGCTGGACAGGTTCAGCTCGACGATGCCCTTGTAGTAGCGGGCGAAGGCCTCCTCGAACAGCGCCTGCTTGGAGAACTCCCTCTTGGGGTCGAGGACGACGAGCTTCGACCTCGGCTTCCTGCTCTTCAGATAGTGCGCGATCATGCAGGCGCGCTCGTAGGGGCCCGACGGGCAGCGGCAGGGATCGCTCGGCATAACCATCGCCACCGTGCCGCCGTCGCGCATATGTACGAGCTGATAGCGCAAAAGCCGTTGCTGCGCGGCGTTGGTCGTGTAGGCGTGCGGCATGGCGCGAGCCGCGGCATCGGGCGAATAGCCGGCGATGGCGTGGTACTTGATGTCGATCCCCGGCGAGAGCACCAGCCGGTCGAAGGTATATGTGCGGCCGCCGCGGGTCCGCACAGTCTTGCGGACAGGGTTCACGTCGATGGCGATGTCGTTCACGACCCACACGTAGAGCCGCCGCAGGCCCGCATAGCTGTGATTGAGCGACTCCAGGGTGCGCAGGCCGCCGAGGTAGGCATTGGAGAAGAACGAGGAACTGTAGATCGGGTTGGCCTCGATGAGCGTCACGTCGATGTTGGGTGCCCCGATCTTGAGGTAATGCGCCACCGTGGCCCCGCCGGCGCCGCCACCGACCACCACAACTTTGGGCTCGGCCTGGGCGATGGCGAAGGGGCCCAGCAGCGAACCGGCGCCCGCGGCGCCGGCCAGCCTGGCAAAATCCCGTCTGGACGGCCTCGACATACCCCCTCCCTTCCTCGGCTTATGGGACGGGCAGGCGCCGCGCGCAAGGCCCGTCGGCCTCGCTGGCGTGCGTGGATTTGCACCATCGCCGCACCGGCACAGCCCTGCTCTGCCGGGCCCGCCGGGGCGACGGCAGCCCGGCTGCCCACCGACCTGTGGTATTGTTGCGACTTTAGTGGGTTTTCACTGCGATGTGCGTTGCGCCCGCGGCGTCCAATATGTTAGGTCGCCAATCAATTCTCGCCATGTGTCGGCTAACGGACAACTCGGTGCTGGACCGGCGCTCCTTCCTTCTCGGAACGGCGGCCGTCGCCGCGGTCGCGCCTTTCCTCGGCGCCGCCGCGCAGGACGCCGCCCCCCAGACTTGGCAGGAGGCCCTCAAGCAGATCGTCGGCGACGCTCAGCCCATCGCCAACGGCAAGCTCCTCGCCTTCGAGCTGCCGGAGACCGCCGAGAACGGCAACATGGTGCCGTTCACCGTCGCCGTCGACAGTCCCATGACCGAGAAGGATCACGTGCGGGCGATCCACGTGATCGCCACCGCCAACCCGCAGCCCGATGTGGCCACCTTCCACTTCACGCCCCTGTCCGGACGGGCGGCCGTGGCCACCCGCATGCGGCTCGCCGGCACCCAGGACGTGATCGGCCTGGCCGAGTTCTCCGACGGCAGGTTCGTCATGACGCGACGGCCGGTCAAGGTCGTTATCGGCGGCTTCAGCGGCTAGGAGGGGAGGCCTCGGCATGGCAAAGGCGCGCGTCAGACTGCCGGAGAGCGCCAAGGCAGGCGACGTGATCGAGGTCAAGACGCTGATCTCGCACATGATGGAGACGGGCCAGCGCAAAGAGCCGGACGGCAAGCCCATCCCGCGCCTGATCATCAACGCCTTCAGCGCCACGTTCGCGGGAGCGGAGGTGTTCAAGGCCGAGCTGCACCCCAGCATCTCCGCCAACCCCTTCTTGGCGTTCTACATGCGCGTGCCAGGCCCCGGCGAGTTCGAGTTCACCTGGACCGACGACAGCGGCGACAAGGTCTCCGAGAAGGTGAAGCTCAACGTGGTCTGAGCCCGGTGGCGTCCCGGTGTGCCGGCTATTCTGGGGCCGTCATCCCGCTTCCGGGCGGTGCGGGCGTGGTGTAGGTGTGCGTGAATGGACGGCCCCCGAGTCGAACCGGTGGTGGGAGCCAGCGCAGCCCGAGGGAGGGGAGCCATGCCCGACGATCCAGTCTGCGCCCAGAAGGGTCCCTACCAAGTCGCGCTCGAAGCCGGCAAGGCCTATTTCTGGTGCGCGTGCGGGCGCTCGGCCAGGCAGCCGTTCTGCGACGGCTCCCACAAGGGCACCGGCCTGGAGCCGCACCGGTTCGTGGCCGAGGCATCGGGCACGTTCAACCTGTGCGGCTGCAAGAGCACCGACGACCGCCCGAACTGCGACGGCACCCACAACATGCTGTGAGCGCGGGCTGCGCCACGATTCCGCAACGACGGCAGGTCAGACCCGCAGGGGTCAACCCCGATCGGGAAGGCTTCATTCACAATGTTCGTACTCGGCGCACGACTCTCGGCTGGCGGCATGGTAAATTACGTGCACCTCGGAATGAGGCGCGGGCTCCCTGCAGGGCTGCGTCTCGAGCAGGAGCCGGGGGCTGCAGTCCGACACCTTGCCCGGCATGGCGGCCAGACCAGCCGAGCGCCGGTCCGGGGTCAGACCCCTTGCGCCAAGGTCGCAATAGAGATCGTGGCTTCGACGCAAGGGGGTCTGACCCCGGTTCCCTCGACGCACGCTCGAGGCCAAGGGGGTGCGGATTGCGGCGAAGCCGGTCCTCCGAGACCCCGCACGGCATGGTGGCCAGGCCGGCCAAGCGTCGAGCGGCCGTCGGAGGCGGCCGGGCAGGGCGTCCTTCGCCCCCACCGGTTAAGGTCATGGCCGCCGGGCGCGAGCCTGGACGCCCTGCCTCTCCTCTTCTTCCAACTAGCCTCGGAGGCCCGGCCTCGCGAGGGGCGACGCGTTGCGGCGAATGCCCCGCAATCCATCCAAGTTCTTCAAGAGCCGCCCGATCCGCGCTAGAAGGCTGCCGGAGGCTGCCCCAAACGCAGCCCAAGCAAGGACAAGAGCCCATGACCGCCATCGTCGACATCATCGGCCGCGAGGTCCTGGACAGCCGCGGCAACCCCACCGTGGAGGTGGACGTAGTGCTGGAGGACGGCGCCATGGGGCGCGCGGCGGTGCCGTCCGGAGCCTCCACCGGCGCGCACGAGGCGATCGAGCTGAGGGACGGCGACAAGGCGCGCTACCTCGGCAAGGGCGTGCGCAAGGCGGTGGAGGCCGTGAACGGCGAGATCTTCGGCGCGCTCTCCGGCATGGACGCCGAGGACCAGCGCCGCATCGACGACGCGCTCATCAAGCTCGACGGCACGCCCAACAAGGCCCGGCTCGGCGCCAATGCCATCCTGGGCGTGTCGCTGGCCGTGGCCAAGGCGGCGGCCGTGGCGCGCGAGCTGCCGCTCTACCGCTACCTGGGCGGGGTACGGGCGCACGTGCTGCCGGTGCCGCAGATGAACATCGTCAATGGCGGGGCGCATGCCGACAACCCCATCGACATCCAGGAGTTCATGATCATGCCGGTGGGGGCGGCCTCGTGCGCCGACGCGATCCGCATGGGCTCGGAGGTGTTCCACACGCTGCGCAAGGCGCTCAAGGACGCGGGCCATGCCACCAACGTCGGCGACGAGGGCGGCTTCGCGCCCAGCCTCAAGTCGGCGGACGAGGCGTTGTCGTTCGTCATGAAAGCGATCGAGGGTGCGGGTTACAAGCCGGGCGACGACGTGGTGCTGGCGCTCGATTGCGCGGCCACCGAGTTCTACCGGGACGGCAAATACCGCCTGGAGGGCGAGGGCAAGGCGCTCGACAGCGCCGGCATGGCCAAGTACCTCGCCGGCCTTGTCAGCCGCTTCCCCATCGTTTCCATCGAGGACGGCATGGCCGAGGACGACTGGGCCGGCTGGAAGGCGCTCACCGACGAGCTGGGCGCGAAGTGCCAGCTGGTGGGCGACGACCTGTTCGTCACCTGCACGAAGCGGCTCGAGGAGGGCATTGCCAGGGGCATCGCCAACTCCATCCTGGTCAAGGTGAACCAGATCGGCTCCCTCACCGAGACGCTCGACTGCGTGGCCCTGGCCCAGGCCGCGGCCTACACCGCCGTCATCTCGCACCGCTCGGGCGAGACCGAGGACGCTACCATCGCCGACATCGCCGTCGCCACCAACGCCGGCCAGATCAAGACCGGTTCCCTCTCCCGATCCGACCGCACGGCGAAGTACAACCAGCTGATCCGCATCGAGGAGCAGCTGGGCGACCAGGCGCGCTATGCGGGGCGGGGCGTGCTGAAGGCTGGCAGGTGAGATGGTGAGTGGTGAGTATCGCACCGCACGCGCCCACAGCGTTGCCTTCAGGCGCTAAAGTGGGTGTGGTCGGGTTCCAGGCACACCGACCCGAACCTCACCATCTCACGATCTCACCACTCACCATCTCGGCGCTGCCGGGCTACAAGCGCGCGACGTGGGCGGATACGCATTGCCAGCGGCCGTCGCGATAGTGCCAGTCGTCGGTGTAGCGGCCGGCGCCTGGCGTGCCGTCCGGTTTCTCGTAGATCGTGCGCGCGTGGATGATGGCGAAGTCGCCGAAGATGCGGATGACGACCTCGTGCTCGCGGATGTTCTTCACGGTCGATCCGCGGCCGATCTGAGCGAGAAACGCCTTCCGGTCGATCAGGGTGCCGTCGGGGTTGGTGTTGAGGAAGTCGGCGGCGAGGTTGGCATCGAACCAGGCGACGTCCGCTTCATCCACCGCCCGGACATAGTTACGGTTGAGCTCCCTCAACGTCGCGCGGTGCTCTTCGATCTCTGACATGGATCCGACTCCTCCCTTCGCGCTTCTTTGGGCGTGCATGCTGCGGCCCCGGCAGGTCGGCGACCCGTCGGGCTTCGCGCACCACAGCAGTCTGGCAGGCTCCTGCTGACATCTTTATGTCAGGAACGTTGGTGGTCTCCTGAGGCCAGTTGTCAACGGAGCAGAGGTCGCGGTGCGACTGACCGGAACCCCGACACCTTAAATTGGACGGGCTGATGGTAGACGGTATTGACGAAACGTGCCGGCAAGACACAAGCTCCGACCGATGCCGGAGCGGAACGCGAGCCGCCTCCGGTATTGTTCATCATCCCGGGGCATTCATGACACGACTGGCTTTCATCGGCTTCGGCGAGGTCGGGCAGACCTTTGCGAGCGGCCTCTCGGGCAATGACGACGTGCAGGTTGCCGCCTACGACCTGCTCTTCGACGACGCGCACAAACGCGGCGGCATGATCGCGCGTGCCGAGGCGCTGGGCGTGCGGGTGGCCGCTGATGCAGCCGACGCCGCCCGGGCGGCGCGCGTGGTGATCTCGGCAGTGACTGCCGCGGCGGCCGGCGAGGTGGCGCGCGCGGCGGCCGGCTACCTGCGGCCGGGGCAGCTCTTCTTCGACGTCAACTCGGCCTCGCCCAACACCAAGCGGACCGCGGCGGGCCATGTGGCGGCATGCGGCGCCGATTATGTGGAGGGCGCAGTGATGGCCGCCGTGGCGGGGCCGGGCCTCAAGGTGCACATTCTCGCGGGCGGCAAGGCGGCGCCCGTGGTCGCCGAGATCCTCAACGCGCTCGGCATGAACCTGACGCCGGCGGCAACCGAGATCGGGCGTGCGTCGGCGACCAAGCTGTCGCGCAGCATCGTCATCAAGGGGCTGGAGGCGATCCTGGTGCAGTGCGCGGCGGCGGCGCGGGCCTGGGAGGTGGAGGCCGACGTGATCGCCAGCCTCAAGCGCACCTATCCCGGCATCGACTGGCTGAGCCAAGTGGAGTACGCCGCCGAGCGCGTGGGCAAGCACGGGGTGCGCCGCGCCCAGGAGATGCGCGAGGCCGCCGAGATGGTGGCCGATCTCGGGCTCGACCCGGTGCTGGCCCGCGCCATCGCCGACGTGCAGGAGAAGGGCGCCAAGCGATGACGGCCAGCCGCGACCTGTCGCTCGATCTGGCGGGCCGGCGCCGGCCGCGCTTTCAGCTGCCGCCCGGCGCCTGCGACGCGCACTGTCACGTGTTCGGGCCGGGCGCGCGCTTCCCCTATGCGCCGAACCGCCGCTACACGCCCCAGGACGCGCCCAAGGAGGCGCTGGCGGCGCTGCACGCCCACCTGGGCGTCTCGCGCGCGGTGATCGTGCAGGCGAGCTGCCACGGCACCGACAACGCCGCCATGCTCGACGCCATCGCCGCCGCGCCGGACCGGCTGCGCGGGGTCGCCATCGTCGATGACACCTTCGATGAGAAGGCGCTGGAGCTGCTGCACGGGGGCGGCGTGCGGGGCGTGCGGTTCAATTTCGTGCGCCATCTCGGCGGCGCGCCCGACATGGACGCGTTCAACCGGGTGATCGCGCGGCTGGCCCCGCTCGGCTGGCACGTGGTGCTGCACCTGGACGCGCCCGACATCGCCGCGCTGTCGCCCATGATCCGCACGCTGCCGGTGCCGTTCGTGATCGACCACATGGGGCGCGTCGATGCTGGCCTGGGCCCGGACCAGCCTGCCCTGCAGGCGCTGCTGGACCTCGCCACGCTCGACGGCTGCTGGATCAAGGTGAGCGGCTCCGAGCGCATCAGCGTGCCGCCGTTCGCCGCGGCGGTGCCGATCGCCGCGCGCATCATCGCAGCCATCCCCGACCGCGTGCTGTGGGGCACCGACTTCCCGCATCCCAACCTGAAGATCGCCGTCGATGAGGCCGATCTCGTGGATCTGGTACCGGCATTCGCCGGGACCGAAGACGCGCAGCGGCGGCTGCTGGTGGACAATCCGGCCAGGCTCTACGGCTTCTGAATGGGGTCAGACCCCTCGTCTCCAACGCAGCGATCAAGACGCAGCGCCGATGCGAGGGGTCCGACCCCGCTGGAGGACCCGAATGACCAGCCCATACGCCGGCAGCAACATCACGGGCACGACCGGGCTCATCGCCGTCGACAAGGTGGGCAACCACATCCGCTTCTACGACCCCGAGAGCCTGCGCGAGATCAAATCCTTCCCCGCGCCGGAGCCGGCGGCGCACGAGCTGGCCATCAGCCACGACCGGCGCCTCGCCTACGTGCCGCTCTACGGCGACGGCATCTACGGCAACAACAGGAAGCCCAACAACAAGGTGCTGGTGATCGACCTCGAAGCGCAGGCGCTGGCCGATGTCTTCGACCTCGGCGAGATGATGGCGCCGCATGGGCTGGTGGCCACGTCGGACGGCAAGCTGTGGGTGGTGGCGGACATCCCCAACAAGCTCCTCGTCGTCGATCCGGCCCGGCGCTCCATCGAGGCGACCTACGACTGCCCGGCCAAGGGCGCGCACCAGATGGCGCTGCTGCCCGACGAATCGAAGGTGTACGTATCGTGCAAGGAGGGCGACCTCTCCGTGTTCGACCGCGTGCGCCGCGTCTGGGCCGCGGCGGTGCCGATGCGCGCGCCGGGCGTCATGAGCGGCAACGGCAGCGGCAGCGAGGGCGTGATGCCGACGCCAGCCGGCGACCGGGTGGTGGTCATCGACAACGCCAGAAACGACCTGCGCGTGATCGACACGCGCACCGACACCGAGATCGACCGCGTGCCACTCGTCTCGTGTCCGCCCTCCAACCCGAAGCGCTCGCGGCTGGCCAAGCTGATGTTCTCGCCCGACGGCCGCTATCTCGTGGCCACCGGCTACGCCGGCGCGCTCGCCTGGGTTATCGACGCCGCGGACCTGCGCCGCCAGAGCCTGGTGCCCGTCGCCAAGGGCCCCCAGGGCATGGCCTTCCCGCTCGACGGCAAGTCCGTCGTCGTGGCGAGCCACGACAGCGGCCTCCTCACGCGGATCGACCTCGCCGAGCCGCGCCCGATCGCCGCCTACGACGGCGGCAGCGGCATCGAGGTGCTGGCGTATTATTGATGGTGTTCGTGATGCCGGTGTCAGACCCTCTGGGTCTGACACCATGGCTCCATCGCCGGTTGTCATACGGTGTCAGACCCGGAGGGTCTGACACCTGTCGACGGCCGCCAACAGCGCGGCAAGGGCATCGGCCTCGGTCTTGCCGGAGGTGTCCACTTGCGTGTCGGCCTTGGCGTAGAGGGCGGCGCGGCTGTCGAGGATGGCCTTGAGGTCGTCCATGGCCTGCGGGCCTTCGGCCATGGGGCGGTGGTCGCCCTGGGCCAGCACGCGGCCCATGTGCTCCTCGGGCCTGGCGCTCAGCCACACGACGAAGCACGAGGAGAGCAGCAGGTCGTAGGTGGCTGGCTCCGTCACCAGACTGCCGCCGGTGGCGATCACCACCCGGTCGAAGCGTTCGATCACCGTCTCCAGGCATTGGCGCTCCAGGCGGCGGTACATGGCCTGGCCGTGGGTGGCGAAGATCTCCGACAGCTCCATGCCGCTGGCGCGCTCCACCTCGCGGTCGAGTTCCACGAAGGGCACGCCGAGCGCCTCGGCGGCGCGCTGCCCCAGCGTGGTCTTGCCGGCGCCGCGCAGGCCCACGAGCGCGACGCGGCCGTGCGCGGCCTTGGCGGGGCCGAAGCGCTGCGCCAACAGGCGCCGCGCCTCGGCGAGGTCGGCAGGCGGCAGCCGCTCCAGCTGGTGCAGCGTGAGCGCCAGGTCGATGGGGCGCTCCGGCGCGTCGCCGACGAGCTGCGCCACCTCCAGGCCCAGCGCATCCGCCACCTGGCGCAGCACCAGCAGCGAGGCGTTGCCCGCGCCGCGCTCCAGTTCGGCCAGGTAGCGCTCCGAGACGCCGGAGGCCTGCGAGAGGACCTTGCGCGACATGCCGCGGCGGGCGCGGCCCAGGCGCACGCGCTCGCCCACGCGCTTGAGGTAGGCGCTGGGCGCCTCGCCGCGGCGGGTCTCGGGGGCGGAATTGGCGGTGCCGCTGGGCATGCATCCCTTCTGGAGGGCCAAAGCAGATTCGCTCCGGCCCGGATGCAGGATATTACATCGGTGTGCCGAACTCACGGCACGTATGCGGCTTTGATCCCGGTCAAGTTGCAGTATAATGCAGAGGCTCGACGGCAGAGAGCCGCACCTCAAAACAAGAAGCACCATGGGACCGCCGCCAGGGGAGGACGCATGACCTATCCGCGCATCTACAATGCCGCTGCCGACATGGTCGACCGCCACGGCGCCGCGGGTCGCGCCGCCAAGGCCGCTTTCATCGACCCCGGCGAGACGCTGAGCTACGGCGAGTTGCAGGCACGCTCCAACCGCATGGCCAACCTCATGGCCACCTACGGCATCCCGCGCGAGGCCCGCGTGGCGCTCCTGCTGCTCGACACGGTGGATTTTCCGGTGGCGTTCTGGGGCCCCATCAAGGCCGGGGTGGTGCCGGTGTGCCTCAACACGCTGCTCACGGCCGAGCAGTACGCCTACATCCTCGGCGACAGCCGGGCCAGGGCCCTGTTCGTCTCGCCGCAG
>DATBKR010000065.1:0-2976 GCA_036555805.1 Hyphomicrobiaceae bacterium
TGGCGCCGCTCGCGGAGGGGGCGCCGGGCGCCTTCCGGCTCCGGGACGACTGCGCGCTCTTCACGCCCGAGCCCGGCACCGAGCTGGTGCTCAAGACCGACCCCATCGCCGAGGGCGTGCACTTCCTGCCCGGAGAGGCGCCCGCGGATATCGCCTGGAAGGCGCTGGCGGTCAACGTCTCCGACCTCGCCGCCAAGGGCGCCCAGCCGGTCGGCTACCTGATGGCGCTGTCGTTCCCCGAGGCGCCGACGCGCGCGTGGGTCTCAGCCTTCGCCGACGGGCTCGGGCAAGCGCAGGCGCGCTTCGGCTGCCGCCTGTTGGGCGGCGACACCGACCGCCGCCCCGGCCCGCTCACGGTCTCCATCACCGCCATCGGCGCCGTGCCGCAGGGACGCATGGTCCGGCGTGGCACGGCCAAGGCCGGCGACGCGCTGTTCGTGTCCGGCACCATCGGCGATGCCGGCCTCGGCCTCGCCCTGGCCCGCGATCCGGCCCTTGCCGCCGCCTGGGGCCTCGCCCCGGCCGAGGCCGAAGCCCTGCTGCGCCGCCACCGGCACCCCGAGCCGCGCCTGGCGCTCGGCCCGGCGCTGCGCCAGCACGCCTCCGCTGCCATGGACATATCCGATGGGCTGGTGAAGGACCTCGACCGCATGCTGCGGGCATCCGGCGTGGCCGGTCGCCTTGCCGCCAGCGACGTGCCCCTCTCCGCCGCCGCCCGCAGGTTCCTCCTCCACGCGCCCGGCCGGCAGGACCGCCGTCTCGCCCGGCTCATCACCGCCGGCGACGACTACGAGGTGCTCGCCGCCGTCCCCGCGTCGAACGCCGCCGATTTCCGCACCGCTGCCGCGGCTGCCGGTGTTCCCGTCGCCCAGGTCGGCACCCTCACCGCCGGCTCCGGCCTCCAAATCGACGCCCCCGACAGCCGCCCTCTCACGCTGGACCGCACCGGCTGGGACCACTTCTGAGTCGACTTAAGCACGCCAAGCTCGATGTTCATGCCGCCTTTTCCACAGCGACCACCAGTCGCTTGCCCAACGTGCGCAAGGCTTCCGTCAGAGCCGGCAGTTTGGTCGGGTGGCGCGGGTCGAGGATGCGGCGGACCTCCTTCTCATCCTTGTTGAGACGGCGGGCGAGCTCAGACTTGCTGATGCCCGCCTCCTGAAATGCGTCCAGCACAGCCAGCTTGGCAGCCACATCCGGTGCCACAGCCACAGGCACCATGTCCTGGGCCCGGGCCTTGGCCCTCGGGAGGGGCAGACCGCGCATCGGGTAGCTCAACAGGGCGAGACCCAGGGCCTCCTCGGCCATGGAGCGCGCGTCCGCCATCGATTCGCCCTGCGTGATCGCCTCCGGTAGGTCGGGGAAGCTCACAACGACGCCGCTGCCGTCACCAGGCTCGAAAACGGCGTGAAATACGAACGTCCTCATCTCGCTACCTCAATCAAGGCCGAGGGCCCTTCTGATTTTGCGCGCCGTCTTGGGGTCGATCTCCCGTGAAGGGAGCGTCGTCACCTTGTTTCCGACGAACACCATGGCGTGGCCTCCCTTGCCACGCCAGGTTTCGACCTTGAAGGCGAGCTTGCGCGCCTTGGCTTCCTGGCGCAATTCCGCGATGAAGCGGTCCCGCTTGCTCATTGCGCCTCGTCGTACTGATAAGTATCGGACAAATTTGTCCGCGATGCAACGCAATTCATCCGCAGATTGAGAATGTCGTCGAACGGAAATAGTGAATCGCTGGCCCGTGCGCACCCCACCCCCATGCGGCAACAGCGGCACTTGTGCCGATGTTGCAACGACTTCGGACATTTGGCATGGTCCGGCCGCGAATCCGGCACCAGGTCGGGGCTTGGGGGTGCGGGCTGAGGCGGGCGGGGCGGCGCAAGGCCGGCCCGCGTTGTCGCGTTTCCAGCGCAGCTCCAGCTTCAGGCACCGAGAAGGGCAAGAACAAGGGGACTACCATGGACTCCGTCATGTGGGCGATCATTCTGTGCGGATTGCTCGCCATTGCTTACGGCGCCTACACCGTCAACTCGCTGATGGCGGCCGAGGCCGGCACCCCGCGCATGCGCGAGATCGCCGCGGCGATCCAGGAGGGCGCCCAGGCCTACCTCACGCGCCAGTACTCCACCATCGCCATGGTCGGCGTCGTGGTGTTCCTCATCATCGGCTTCCTGCTCGGCTGGCTGGTGGCGCTGGGCTTCCTGATCGGCGCCACGCTGTCGGGCGCCGCCGGTTTCATCGGCATGCTGGTCTCGGTGCGCGCCAACGTGCGCACCGCCCAGGCCGCCACCCGCTCGCTCGCCTCGGGCCTCTCCATGGCGTTCCGCGCCGGCGCCGTCACCGGCCTCCTGGTGGCGGGTCTCGCGCTCCTCGGCGTCACCGTCTACTTCGCCTTCCTCACCGGCGCGCTCGGCTACGCCGCCACCGGCCGCACGGTGGTTGACGCGCTGGTGGCACTCGGCTTCGGCGCCTCGCTCATCTCCATCTTCGCCCGTCTCGGCGGCGGCATCTTCACCAAGGGCGCCGACGTGGGCGGCGACCTCGTGGGCAAGGTCGAGGCCGGCATCCCCGAGGACGATCCGCGCAATCCCGCCACCATCGCCGACAATGTCGGCGACAACGTGGGCGACTGCGCCGGCATGGCTGCCGACCTGTTCGAGACCTACGCCGTCACCGTGGTGGCGACGATGGTGCTCTCCGTGATCTACTTCGCGGGCCAGCCCGGCGCTTTGAACCTGATGCTCTATCCCCTGGCGGTCTGCGCGGTGGGCGTCGTGGCCTCCATCATCGGCACCTTCTTCGTGCGCCTCGGCGCCAACCAGTCGATCATGGGCGCCCTCTACAAGGGCTTCATCGCCACCGGCATCCTTTCGGTCATCGCGCTCTGGCCTGTGACGGACTATCTGCTGGGCATGAGCGTCGAGTACACGGCACGGGGCACGACCTTCTCCGGCCTCGACCTGTTCTGGTGCGGCC
>DATBKR010000066.1:0-5271 GCA_036555805.1 Hyphomicrobiaceae bacterium
GGCGACAAGCAGGCGGAGCTGGAGGCGCTGGAGCGCTTCAAGAGGCTCGATGCCCAGGGCAAGTTCGTCCGCTACTTCATGGACCAGACGGCCGCCGCAGAGTGGCTCGACGATGCCGACAGGCGGCTCAAGGCCCTGGCCCTGCTGAAGCAGTCCGGCGGCCTGTCGCCCGTCGCCCTGTCGGCCATGCGCTCCAACGCCGGCTGGTCCATCGTGCTCCAGCTCAAGGAAGTCCCGCGCGAGGTCTTCTACAGGCTCGACGGCGAGGAGGCGTTCCGCTCGACCGGTCTCCTGGACATGATCAACAGCGCCACAGGGCTGAAGATGCCGAACCTGAGCTTTCCGCTCAAGCCCAACGCCGGGAAGACCAGGATCGAGGTCAAATACGTCGATGTCGGCAACGAGACGCGCGGCCCGTTCGCATTGGTCTTCGATCCGGCTTCGCAGTTGATCGCGGGCCAGAAGCGAGTACTCGAACTCACCAAGAACGCCTGGCTGAGTTTCCGCGATCTCGACGGCAAGCTGCTGCTCTATTTCACGCAACTCGTCTCCAACCGCTGCGCCATCGACAAGATCGCCTACGGCATCGACACCGCCTCGACGCCGAGCGACTTCGCGCTGGAGCCGTGCCAGCCGCGAGACCCCAACAACGTCGGCACGGGGCGGCTCTATACCGAGATCCCCGCCGACAGCCGCTACGCCAGCGTGCAGATCGCCTACAAGGACGGCACCAGATCCGAGACGGTGAGGATCGACCGCTGACTGTCGGCGCCGCATCTTGGGCCATCCACGCAAGATCGTGAATGCCCTCTGTCCTAACGATCCTTGTCCCGCTGCTGCATCCGATGCCTTATGAGCGCCGGGACGCCGGTAAAGGCCGCCACGACCATGGCAATAGTGCTCCCGCCTATGATGGCCGCTGCCCAGGGATGTCCGAGATCGAGGGCATAAGCGGATACCGCAAGAGCGCTCAACGCGAAGATAAGTGCCGCGCCGCGCCCGGACAGAGCAACAATGAGGTTGTGAGTCTGGCCACGGCGTATGTGTTGGCGCCGCGCATCGGCCTCTATTTCAAACTGCTTGAAGAGGCGCTCTGCACCGTCTGGAATTATGTCGTTGTACCCTCGCAGAATATCTGGAGGGGGCATCGGCGCGTTCCAGGTACGGGACTCCATCTCCACGTAGACCTCGCGTTCATCCCGCGAGTCTACTATGTCACTTGCCGGAGGCGGCTGGGACGGCGCGCTGCCCCTCCTGCGACCCCTTGGCATTGCCTGCGGTCCCCGTAGCTCCCGCGCTACCCTGACGCGGGATCTGGCTCACCTTGCGCATGGCGGTCTCGAAATCCCCGCTGAGGTTCAGCCAATCGTGCACGAAGGCATGGACCTCGTCAGGATAGGGATACCCGCTTGCGTCAAAGTACTGATCGCCCCAGCAGCTCAAATCTGCCAGCCCGATTTCGAAGGCTTCCAGGAAGCCTCCTTCGGGTCTAGGCATCTTAAGTCTGAGTACTGCGTACTTCCTTGCCATTTCTAATATGGCCCCCTGGCCCTGATGAAGGCAGGCCGGCCAGTTGTGCCCATCTCCGCGGCGGCAACCGATTGTTGCCCCAAGAGATCTGCAAACCGCCATGTTAGTCCCTCTCGCGGCTGCATCACAACGACTCACACGTTACTGTTTTGCACCCTGCATGGCTAGAGATTAACGAATCAGCCCATGGACAGGTTCTTATTTGTTTGCAGAGACTTCTTCTCGTGTTGCAGATTAGCAAGACTTAGGATCTCGCCATCCCGGCCAGCCGACCCTTGATGATGGCCTCTGCCTCGCCCACGATGCGCTCCACCAGCTCCTTGCAGGTGGGGATGTCTCCGATCAGGCCCATGCTGGTGCCGGCGGACCAGATGCCGTGCTCGAGGTCGCCGGTCTCGTAGACGGCGCGGCCCCGGCTGCCCGCCACCACGGGGCCGATCTCGGCGATGCCCTTGCCTTCGCGCTCCATCTCGATGGCGCGCTTTGCCACCGAGTTGCCGAACACGCGCGAGGTATTCCGCAGCGAGCGCAGGATGAGGGCGGTGGAGCGCTCGTCGGCGGCGACGATGGCCTCCTTCACCTTCTGGTGGATGGGTGCCTCCCTGGTGGCCATGAAGCGGGTGCCCATGTTCATGCCGTCGCAGCCCAGCGCCAGCGCCGCCACCAGCCCGCGCGCGTCGGCGAAGCCGCCCGAGGCGAGCATCGGGATATTGATGACGCGCGCTGCAGCCGGCAGCAGAACGAGGTTGGGGATGTCGTCCTCGCCCGGGTGGCCGGCGCACTCGAAGCCGTCCATGGAGATGCAGTCCACGCCGGCCTTCTCCGCGGACAGGCCGTGCCGCACCGAGGTGCACTTGTGAATCACCTTGACGCCGGCCGCCTTGAATTTCGGCAGGTAGGGCTTGGGACTGTTGCCCGCCGTCTCGACGATCTTGACGCGCGATCCAATGATGGCATCGATATATTCGCCGTAAGGCCGCGGCACCAGCGTCGGCAGGATCGTCAGGTTCACGCCGAACGGCTTGTCGGTCATCTCCCGGCAGCGCGCGATTTCGTTCACCAGGGCCTCGGGCGTCGGCTGGGTGAGCGCGGTGAGGAAGCCGAGCGCTCCGGCGTTGGCGACGGCGGAGGTCAGCTCCGCGCGGCCCACCCACTGCATGCCGCCCTGCACGATCGGGTGCTCCACCCCGAACATCTCCGTGAATCGCGTGCGGATCATCGCCGGTTGCCCTATCCTCGCTTCCCTGTGCGGCACCTTAGTGCGTCGCGAGGCGGACGCTAAGGGTGACATGGTGAGTGGTGAAATGGTGAGATTTGGGTCGGAGCGCGCGGCGACCGGCTGGCGATAAAAACGACGTGGCAGCCGCCGCCGGTCTCGGGCTCGTGCACGAGTCTCAGCCGGTGTGACAGCCAGTGGTGAGCGGGTCAGTGGGATTGATCTCGATCGCCACTCTGCCTCTCCACGTCGATTTTGGCGCCTGGCGGCAGTCACCGATGCCAGCCCAAACTCACCATCTCACCACTCACCACTCACCAGGGGAGGAGAAAACGCATGAATTGGACGCAGCTGCTCTACAAGGTCGAAGATCGGGTGGCGACCATCACGCTCAACCGGCCCGACCGGCTCAACGCCTACACGCCCACGATGTCCGCCGAGCTGCGCGAGGCGTTCGCCGCGGCGGATGCCGACGAGGGCGTGCGCGCCATCGTCCTCACCGGAGCGGGCCGCGGCTTCTGCGCCGGTGCCGACATGGAGCGGCTGTCCTCGGCGGCGGCGGGCAAGACCGACCTCAGGAACGACGGCGACTGGCCCACGGAGGGGCTGGCCGCCAACTTCGCCCAGCGCTGCAGCTATATCCTGGGCATCAGGAAGCCGGTGATCGCCGGCATCAACGGCCCCGTCGCCGGCATCGGCCTTGTGCTCACGCTCTACTGCGACATCCGCTACATGGCGGCCGGCGCCAAGCTCACGAGCGCGTTCGCGCGGCGCGGCCTGATCGCCGAGCACGGCATCTCCTGGATGCTGCCGCGCCTGATCGGACCCATGAACGCCATGGACCTGCTGTTGTCGGCGCGCACGGTGGCAGCCGAGGAGGCGGCGGCCCTGGGCCTGGTGCGCGTGATGCCGGCCGAGGGTTTCGCCGAAGCGGTTCAGGCGCGCGCCGCCGAGATCGCCAGCCTCTCTTCCCCGCGCTCCACCCGCATCATCAAGAAACAGGTGTACGAGGCGCTGTTCCAGTCGCTGGCCGAGGCCACCGCCATCGCCAACCGCGAGCAGGCCCTGTGCCGCGATACCGATGACTTCCGCGAAGGCGTCGCGCACTACGTCCAGAAGCGCGCGCCGAATTTTACTGGGCGGTAAACGCAAGGGGACTTGAACCCGCTGGCACTTTGGCATATGTCTAGGCATATGCCAACCAGGGAGTTGTGGCGGCATGGCGGAACGAGCCAACAGGCTGACAAGGAGCAGACGCAGCCAGGCGAAGCGCGGCCCCGCGGAATATGAACAGTCCAAGGCCAAGGCGCACGGGCTTGCGGAAAGCGGCCGGCCGATCACCGGGGCGGCCATCAGCCAGGCGGAGCGCCGTGTGAGGCTGTTCAAGAACGGGCGCAGCCAGGCGGTGCGCATCCCGCGCGAGTTCGAGCTGCCGGGCAAGGAGGCGATCATGCGCAAGCAAGGCGAGCGCCTCATCGTCGAGCCGGCGCCGAAGCGGTCCCTGCTCGAGCTGCTCGATTCTTGGGAGCCCCTCGATGAGGAGTTTCCGGTCATCGAGGACATGCCACCTGAGCCCGTCGATCTGTGACGCGCTACCTTCTCGACACCAATACGATCTCCGACTTCATCCGGCGCCCGCATGGTCCGGTGGCCGGTCGCATCCGCAGGCTGGGGGCCGGGGCTATATGCACAAGCATCATCGTTGCGGCCGAGTTGCGGTTCGGCGTAGAGAAACGAGGCTCGCGGAAACTGGCCACGCGCATAGCCGAGGCGCTCGACACCTTGGCGGTTCTGCCCTTCGCTCCGCCGGCCGATGCCGCGTACGCGGTCATCCGCGCCAACCTCGAAAAGGCCGGACGCCCCATCGGAGCGAACGACCTCCTGATCGCGGCGCATGCCGTCTCGCTGGGCTGCACGCTGGTTACAGACAACGAGCGGGATTTCGCCCGCATCAGCGGCCTGTCCGCTGAGAACTGGCTGCCCTGAAACGGTCTACGCCAGCAGATTGGCGTCGCGCGCCAGGCGCCATTTCCCGTCGGGCTCCTTGCGCAGGATGGTGAGCGTGTAGCCGCTGCGTGTCGTGGGCGAGCCGCCGGGCGGGGCGATCGTCACTTTGAGGCGGTTGCGCAGCCAGGCCCAGTCGCCCAGCACCTTCAGTTCCACGATGTCGCCGGTGCCGTCGAAGCGGACGCCTTGCATGCCCTTGGACGCGGCAGCGAACGCCTCCTTCCCGAACGGCTCCCGGCCCGGCACCATGAACACCGCGTCGTCGGCCATCAGGCTCAGCACCGTGTCGTGATCGCCGGCCTTGGAGGCTGTCATCCAGGTGGCGATGAGTTCGCGAATGGCGCGTTCGTCTTCGGACATGGCCTCCTCCTCCCCAGCAGCTGTGACGCCCTATCGACCGACTTTGCGCGGACCGGAGGGTGGCGGAGGAGGATGGGAGTCGAACCCACCAGAGACCGTCTGACGGCCCCACCCGGATTTGAAGTCCGGTCGCCCCACCGGGAGCGGGACTCCTCCGT
>DATBKR010000067.1:0-9345 GCA_036555805.1 Hyphomicrobiaceae bacterium
CCGACATCGCCCGCACCTTCGCCCAGGGCAAGGCCGTCGAGCGTCGCGTGGAGCTGACCGTCTCGGCCCTCGCCCGCCTCGGCCACCTCGTCTCCACCGACAAAGCCAAGACGTTCGCGCTGCGGCGCGCACCGTAGCCGCTCGCGCTGCCGCGGGGATAAGTGCCCCTCGCCACCTCGCGCGCCGCGACGGCTTTGGCCAACATCCCCTTCACGATTCGCGAATCTGACGCGGAGCCCATGGCCGACACCATCCCACCGGGCGAACAGGCGGCGCCAGAAGGCCAGCTCGATATGTTCGGGGCGGAAACCGTGCCGAGCTATCGGCCGGACCCGGACAAGGTGCGCGCGCGGCTGCACAGGATTCTCGACGAGGCGCGGTCTGCCGAGATCATTCCCTGGGAGCCAGGCCGCGCTTCTCTTTACCGCACCATCTTCCCGCAGATGACGCAATGGCTGCCCGAGGACGAGGGCAGCCAGTTGCGTTTCGAGTTCGAGACCGAACTGGCCCGCCTGGAGGCGGCCTGAGCGGGCGCGCCTCGCCCTACCGCCCGCCCGCCACCAGCTGAACAAACGCCTGCGCGGCCTTGGTCGTGTAGCGCTCCCTGTGCCGCACCAGGAAGAAATGCCGGCGTGGCAGCTCCAGTTTCACCGCAGCGAGGGTGCCGGCCTTGATCGCGTTGGCGACCACCAGGCGGGAGATGGCGGTGACGCCGGTGCCGGCTTCCACGGCGGCGCGGACGGCCTCGTTGGAGGGCACCTCCAGGGCCACGGTCAGGCCGGGCGGGGCGAGGCCGAGCCCGGGCAGGGCGGCCTCGAAGATGGCGCGGGTGCCGGAGCCGGGCTCGCGCAGCACCCAGGGGCCGGCGGCGATCTCCTCGGGCGAGCGCGGCGGCCGGCGCGCCCAGGGGTGGCGCCGCGGCACCACCAGCACCAGTTCGTCCTCGGCGACCGGCGTGACGGCGAGCGCGGGGTCGTCGATGTCGCCCTCCGCAAACCCCAGGTCCGCCAGGCCGTCGCGCACGCGGCCGGCCACGTACTCGGTGTTGCCGATGCTCTGGGCGATGGCGATGCCGGGGTAGCGCGAGCGGTAGCGCTCGACCACCTGCGGCAGCCAGTAGCTGGCCACCGTCTGGCTGGCCGCCAGCAGGAGCGAACCCCGCTTCAGGTCGGCGAGATCGGCCAGCACCCGCTCGGCGGCGGCCGCCCGCGCCAGCACAGCGCGGGCCTCCGCCAGGAACAGCCGGCCGGCCTCGGTGAGGGCGATGCGGCGGCCGATGCGGTCGAACAGCCTGGTGGCGTAGCGGTTCTCCAGGGCGGTGATGGCCGCGCTGGTGGCCGACTGCGTCATGTTGAGGGCGCGGGCGGCCTGCGTCACGTGCTCCCGCTCGGCGACGGCCACGAAGATGCGCAGCTGCTCAAGCGTCATGCGGGGCCATGTGCGGCGGGGCCGGGTCGGTCATGTTGCGAGCGCCTTCACCAGCGCCAGACTGAAGCCGGCGATGAACAGGGCCGAGAGCCCGCCCAGGAGGAGCGGCCGGGCCCCCTTCGCCCGCAGCCTGGCGATGTTGGCCTCGAGCCCCAGCGCCGCCAGTGCCATCGACAGCAGCACCGTGGCGGCCACGCCGGCGGCGGCGCTCGCCTCCGCCGGCACCGGGACGATGCTGTTGAGGATGACGACCGCCACGAAGCCCAGCACGAACCAGGGCACCGGCGCCCTGGCCTGGCCGGCGCCGGCCCCGCGGCGGCGTGCGGCGACGAGGCCGAGGGTCATCACCACGGGCGCCAGCATCATGACGCGCGACAGCTTGGCGACGGTGCCGGCCTCGCCGGCCTGCTGGCTCGCCTGGAAGGTCGCGCCGACCACCTGTGCGATCTCATGGATCGAGGCGCCGGCCCACAG
This sequence comes from Hyphomicrobiaceae bacterium, assembly GCA_036555805.1. Lineage (GTDB taxonomy): Bacteria > Pseudomonadota > Alphaproteobacteria > Rhizobiales > Hyphomicrobiaceae > AWTP1-13. The sequence goes on from DATBKR010000067.1 coordinate 1,903, forward strand.
GCCGTAGCTGTGCGGCGAAAGGCCCAGCAGTCCCGGCAGCAGCGGATAGACGAACATGGCGACCGTGCCGAACAGGGTGATTGAGGCGAGCGCATAGGCCACGTCCTCCTCGGGCGCCTCCGTCACCGCGTTGGTGGCAACGACCGCCGAGGCGCCGCAGATAGAGGTGCCGCCGGCGATCAGCTCGGCGAGCCCGGGCTCGACGCCGATGAGGCGCCCCAGCCGGACCGTGACGGCGAAAGTGGCCACCACGCACAGGGCCAGAATGGCGAGGCCCGCCGCCCCCACCTCCAGCACCTGGGACGCGGTGAGCTGCAGTCCGAGCAGGACGATGCCGAGGCGCAGGAGCCTGCGGGCGGAGAAGGCGACGCCGGGCCTGGCGGCAGCCGCCGCGCCGACGGTGTTGCGGACGGCGATGCCGAGGACGATCGACAGCATCATGGGGCTCACGACGCCGATGCCGGGAAGCCGGCGCAGGGCGAAGGCCGCCGCGACGACCGCTGCCGCCAGCAGCAGGCCGGGCAGCAGCGGCTGCAGCCATGCCCGGAGCTGCAACCATGCTGCGAGCTGCGGAAGGTCCGTCGTGCCGGCATGGGCCCTCGCCTCGGCCGTATTGCCCATCTGCGCGTGCGACCACGGCGTCATCGCCGACCACCCTTCCCAGGCCTCGGCCGATATCGCAGCAGTTCGCGGTCATTCGATCCAACGCATAAAATTTATCAGATCGTTCGGAAAAATAGAACAATCGTGCTTGCATTGCCCTCGTGTCGGCAATGACGACCCCGAAGTGCTTGGCAGATCGCGAAGCGGTTTTCAGCGGGTCGGGGGCGCGGCGGCGCCCCACGGCGTCAGATACACGGCGGCGGCGACCGAGAGGCCGAAGGCGGCCATGGCGGCGCCGACCACGGCGAACAGGGCCCAGGCCGGGGCACCGCTGGCGGCCAGCCACAGGCCGCCAATCGCAACCACCAGGAGGCGGACCGTGCCGGCCAGGACGGGGCGCAGCACCTTGCCGGAGCCCTGGGACGCGAAATAGAGGCTGAGACCCACGCCCACGAATGCGAAGCCCCAGCCGGCCCAGCGCAGGTAGAGGTTGGCCGCGGCGCGCACCGCGGCATCGCCGGTGAACAGCCCGGACCACGCGTCGGGGGCGAGCGTCACGGTGAGCCCGATGGCGCCCAGCGCGGCCATGGACACGCCGGCGGCGGTCCACGCCACCCGCCGGGCGCGCTCGACCTGCCGCGCGCCCATGGCCATGCCCACCATGGGCACCGAGGCGACGCCGATGGCGAACACGATGGGGACGAGCAGGAACTCCAGACGCGCGCCAATGCCATAGCCGGCCAGCGCCTCGGTGCCGAAGCCGGCCACCAGGCGGGTCAGGATCAGCACGGTGAGCACGACCTGGAACGGCCCCAGGGCGGAGACCGCGCCGACCTTGAGGATGTCGAGGAACATCTCGCGGCTGAGCGCGGCCGCATTGAACCTCAGCGCGACGCGCCCGTGTCCCGCGGCGAGGAACCGGAGCAGGAACAGCGCCGCCGACGCATAGGCGATGACGAGCCCCGAGGCGACGCCGGCGAGACCGAAGCGGGGGATCGGGCCGATGCCGAGGCCGAGGGCGCCGCCGAGCACGATCTGCAGGCCCGAGGCCGCGAGCAGGGTGAGGGAAGGGACGCGCATGTTGCCGGTGCCGCGCACGATGGAGGCGAAGGTGTTGAGGAGCCAGGTCAGGACGGCCGCGGTGAGGGCGATGTCGGCGTAGGCGAGCGCCTCGCCGAGCACCGCGCCGGAACCGCCGAGCGCGCGAAAGATCTGCGCGCCGAAGATCACGAAGACGGCGCTGAAGGCGAGGCCGGCCGCGGCTCCGATCACCACGGCGTGGAACGCCAGCGCGTTGGCGCGGTCGATGTCGCCGGCGCCGAGCGCGCGACTGACGGCCGAGGAGACGCCGCCGCCCATGGCGCCGGCGGAGAGCATCTGCATCAGCATGACCATGGGGAACACCAGGGCGATGGCCGCGAGCGGCGTCGTGCCGAGCAGCCCCACGTAGGCGGTCTCGCAGATCGACACCAGCGCGACCACCACCATGGCGGCCAGGTTCGGCACGGTCAGGCGCAGCAGTGTGGACAGGATCGGCGCCTGCAGCAGGGCGTCGGCATCGGCGTTCGGTCTTGCGGCTGCTCTCGCTGCCGCGGGGGCGATGGGCGCGGTAGTCGTGGCGGTTGCGGCCGTGCCGGTCGTGGCCGTCGTCCCTCTTCGGCCGTCTGCCATCAGGCGTGCTCTGGGATGGCGCCGTGCCCGGTTTGCACCGCCGCGCGCCGCAACTTCACCAGCGAGGCGATGTGGAGGATCGTCCACAACGGCACGAGGTAGACGGGGATCAGCACCAGCGGGAACGCCGCCATGAGCGTGTTGGGGGTGTCGAACGCAGCCACCTGCAGCGGCGAGGGGGCGGTGACGACGCCGGTCGCGATCGCCACCACGAAATCGGCGATGCCGAGGACGTTCCACGCCAGCACCGTGCCGGCACTGCCGCGGGGGTCGCGGGCCGCGGCGTAGGCTGCAATCGGCGCCAGCACGGCTGTGGCCAGATCGCCGACGCCTGCGGGAATGGCGAACAGGCCCGGCATCAGGCCCGCGACGTAGAGCGGGAAAAAGATGCCGCCCAGCGCACGCGTCACCTGCACGCCGATCAGCCATTGCTGCGGGACGGCGTCGATGATGCGGGCCACCGTGTCCGACCGCCAGATCAGCAGGGCCGCCACGACGAGGGGGGTGAGGATGCCGAACTGGATGGTGGGGGGCCGGTCTCGCACGCCCTCGTAGCCCCCGACCAGGGCGAGGGCGAGCGCGACCGCGAACCATCCGATCAGGAGCACCGCCGCTGTGCGCAGCACCCACACGCGTGTGGGCACGGGCCATGCGGCCCGCACCAGGGCCCGGCTCAGGCCGAAGAGGGTGAGGCCGATCATGACGACGCTCGTGGCAAGAACCAGAGCCGGAACGTAGGCTGGAGCTGACATTGCATGCCTCCTAACTTCTGACGTCACGTATTCCGCATGTCGCTACGTATTCCGCATGTCGCTATCCAAACGATAGTTACTTGTCAATAGGTAGTGACTTGTCAAAATAAAGTGAAGCGGCTATACGTCAGGCATGGCTCAGGGCTATGGACAGAACTGCCCGGTGGCGCGGGCGCTCGATGTGGTAGGCGAGAAGTGGTCGCTCTTGATCCTGCGCGACCTCACCCGCCACGGACCGCTGCGCTTCCAGGAGCTGGAGCATCGCCTGCCCGGCGTAGCGCCAAACACGCTGTCGGCCAGGCTCAAGGCCCTGGAGGCACAGGGCGTGATCGCCCCCCGCCTCTACGAGAGCCACCCGCCGCGCTACGAGTACGCGCTCACCGACAAGGGCAAGGCGCTGGGGCCGGTGTTGAAGGCGCTCTACGCCTGGGGCGAGCGGTACGGGTGATTGGGGAGTGGGGAATAGGGAATGGGGAGTGGGAGCGGTTAGCTCTGATGCGCCACTCCCCACTCCCCACTCCCCATTCCCTGCTCCCCCTCTTGCGGGCTACGCTTCGGCTTTGAGGCCGACGCCCACGGGGCAGCTCAAGCCGGTGCCACCGAGGCCGCAGTAGCCGTGGGGTACCTTGGCCAGGTACTGCTGGTGGTAATCCTCGGCGAAGTAGAACGGGCCCGCGTCGAGGATCTCGGTGGTGATCGGGCCGTACCCGTTGGCCGAGAGCACCTTCTGGTAGGCGGCCCTGGAGGCCTCTGCGGCCTGGCGCTGGGCCTCGCTCGTCACGTAGATGCCGGAGCGGTATTGCGTGCCCACGTCATTGCCCTGGCGCATGCCCTGGGTCGGGTCGTGGCTCTCCCAGAAGGTCTTGAGCAACGCCTCGTAGCTCACCGTCCTGGGATCGTAGACCACCAGCACCACCTCGTTGTGACCGGTGCGACCCGTACACACCTCCTCGTAGGTCGGATTGGGGGTGAATCCGGCGGAATAGCCCGCCGCCGTCACCCAGATGCCTTCGCCCATCTCCCAGAACTTGCGCTCCGCGCCCCAGAAGCAGCCCAGTCCGAAGATCGCCGTCTCGGTGCCCTCGGGATAGGGCCCCTTGAGCTGCCGGCCGTTGATGAAATGGGTCTTGGCGGTCGGGATCGCCTGGCTGCGCCCCTTGAGCGCGGCCTCGGCCGTCGGCATCTCGAGCTTCTTGCGGGAGAAGAGCATGGGTGCACCGTGGTCGTGGGTTGCTGCCCGCATGATATAGGGGCGCGCGCGGCGGTTCACTACCTCGGAACGTCCGGCGAATGGCCAAGCGCGCTCCACGTGAGCGCGTTCCCAATCAGATTTCGACTCTGGTCGAACCGGGGCGCGGTTGGCCTATTCGGCGAAGCGCTCGGCCGCCACGCCCCGGCAGTCCATCTCGTACTCCAGGCCGCGCACCGGCGGGCGGCACAGGTGCCACGTGAGCCCGGCGCGGGCGGCGCCGCGGCGCACGATCTCGTCGGCGAAGAACGGGTAGAGATCGTGCACCGTGTAGACCTGGGTGGCCGTGGTGTCGCTCCAGGTCCGGCCCAGCAGGGAGAGCCGCCGCTCCATCTCGGCCAGCACGAAGATGGCCTTCTCGCGCATCGCCTCTGGCGCGGTCTCGCCGTAGCGGACGGTGCGCTCGCGGTAGAGGGCACCGCCCTCGCGCGCCTCGCCGCTGCCGGAGACGAGGAAGGTCGGTCGGTTCCGCTGCGAGGGCACGGTCAAGCAGAAGGCATGCAGGCAGGGTTCGGGCGGCGGCGCCAGCTCCGGACAGACGTTGCTGCGCGCCACCGGGTTGGTCGTGCCGTCGTAGATGCCCCACTTCGCGAGCGTCTCGACGTAGCGGTCGTTGAAGGCGCGGAAGCCGTCGTCCGAGAACGGCAGCGGGGAGCGCAGTTCGCAGGCGCAGAAGGCCGTGAGCGGCCGTCCGCGCTCTGCGATCAGCGCCGCGGCGCGCTGGAACCCCTGCGCCAGCGGCAGCGGCTCGCGGAACGCCACGCGTTCGATCCGGAACCCCGGCTCGGCCGCGACGCCGCCGGAGTATTGGAAGACCGCCGGGATGAAGCGGTAGCCGCCGGGCGCGAAGACTTGGGTGGTCACGGGTGCCGATCCTTGCTTTGGGTGCAGCGTGCTTCAGCCCAGATACGCCCCGCCGTTGACGTGCAGGGTCTGGCCGGTCACGTAGTCGCTGCCGGGGCCGCAGAGATAGCGCACCGCCGCGGCGACCTCCTCGCAGCTGCCGCCCCTCCCGGTAAGCGTCCTGGCGAAGCCGTGGTGGGCGGGCATCGGGCTGCCGGCCGGGCGCGGCGTCTCGATCATGCCGGGCACGACGCAGTTCACGGTGATGCCGGTGCCGGCAAGGTCGTGCGCCAGACCGCGCGTGAAGCCGACGAGGCCGAGCTTGGCGGTGACCACGTGCAGGCGGTCCCTGGCGCCCGTGTGTGCGCTCAAGCCCCCGAGGTTGACGATGCGGCCCCAGCCGTTGGCCTCCAGGTGCGGCAGGGCCGCCTTGGCGCAGACGAACAGGCTGTCGAGCGAGGCCGACATGACCTCGCGCCAGTCCGCCAGCTGCATCTTCCGGAACGGCATCTCCCGCCGCAGCGCCGCGTTGTTCACGAGAATGTCGATGCGGCCGAACGTGGCCTTGGCCTTCACGACCATGACGGCCACGTCCTCGGGATCGGCGACATCGCCGAGGGCCGCGATCGCCTTTCCGCCCGCGGCCTCGATCGCGCGCACGACCGCGTTGGCCTCCGCCCTGTTGCTGCGCGCGTTGACCGCGACGCTGGCGCCGTCCTGGGCCAGCGCGAGGGCGATGGCGCGGCCGATGTTGCGGCCGGCACCGGTGACAAGGGCGACCTTCCCGGTGAGGGGCTTGGGCGATGGCACTTGAGATGGCAGTTGAGATGGCACTGGGGCTGTCTCCTACTTGCGCCAGACGGCGAGGTCGAGCGGGCCCGACAGCGCGCGCCCCGCCGACCGCACGGCCTCGGCGGCGTCCTCGGCGCGCCAGCCGCCGTGGCGGGCGTTGGCAATGAACTTCGCCTCGATCTCGGAGCGGTCGAGCGGCGCCGCGGCGCCGCCGCGCAGGTCCGACTGGCGCTCCTCGACCGTGCGGCCGTCGTGGAGCTCGGCGCGGACGTGCCCGGTATAGCGGCGCGGGTAGGGATTGTCGGGATCGACGACGAACGAGACCTTGGCGGCGAGCGCCAGCACCGCCTCGTCGCGCACGGCCGCGTCGGTGAAGTGCTCCAGCCCGACCGCGCCCTGCGTCAGCGCCGTGGCGACGCAGTAGGGCGTCGCGAACTTGGCGGCATAGCCGTTGGGCGGGCGCTGCTTGGCGGCCAGCGGCTCCCACAGCCTGTGCAGGATGCCCTCGGCCGTCTCGCACACGATGCGCCGCACCTGCGAGGGCTGCACCCCCGACCGCCGGAGGCGCAGGGCGCAGTCGATGTAGGGCTGGATCATGGTCCCGCACGGGTAGGGCTTGAAGGCGAGCCTGGGGGTGTGCCACTCCCTGCCGAGGCCGCCGGTCAGGGCCTCCCAATTGCCCGCGGCGGTGTGCGCGAAGCCGTTGAACAGGCCGTGCACCCCCTCCAGCACCGTGCGCGGGCCCGTGAAGCCGGCGCGGCCCAGGAGGGCCGCACGCAGGCCCGACTGGGCCGCCCAGCCCGGGTGCATGCGCTTGGTCCAGGCGCCCTCCGCCAGATACTCGATGATGCCGCCGGCCATGCTGCCGGCCACGCCGAGCGCATCCACCGTCTGGCGGGGTGTAAGCCGCAAGGCCGCCGAGACGCCGGCGGCGGCGGCCATGGTGCCGAACACGGCGGTGGGGTGAAACCCGGCCTTGTGGACCGCCTTGGGTACGACCAGGCACAGCCGGCAGACGGTCTCGACGCCGACGGCGATGCCGAGGAGGGCATCGGCTCCGCTGCGCCTTTCCGCCTCGCAGGCGGCGAGGACGGCCGGCACAATCACGGCTCCGGCATGCACCGGGCCGCCCTCGAAGGTGTCGTCGTAGTCCTCGCCGTGCGCCGCGGTGCCGTTGATGAAGGCGGCAGCCGCGGCGCTGCGCGTGCCGCTCTGACCGATGACGGTGGCGGGACCGGGATCGGTCCAGGCGGCGCTGGCCGCGCCCACATAGTCGGCGTTGCGCGCGACCAGACAGAGGCCCGCCACGTCGAGCAGCAGGCGCTCGCAGATCTCCCTGACGTCGTGGGGGAGCGCGCCGGCGGCGATCTTGGCGATTGCGGCGGCCAGCAGCTCGGCTGCCGCGACGGCCGGCAGCGCATCGGCGGCGCCGCCCTTGGCCCCGCCCTTGGCCTTGTCCGAGGCCATGTCAGTTGTTCCTCAAGCGGGCCGCCGCGCCGCCGCCCAGCAGGCTGTTGGCGGCGACGATGACGA
>DATBKR010000068.1:0-19589 GCA_036555805.1 Hyphomicrobiaceae bacterium
GGAGGCGGTGTTCTCGGCCAGCCATTCCGCGGCGCGCGCCATGAGCCGCTGCGCCACGGCAGCCTTGTCGAGCTCGGGCCAGCTGTCGACGCCCTCGGCGGTGACGAGGTGCACCGTGTTGCGGTCGCCGCCCATGACGCCGGTGGCCGGCGACACATCGTTGGCCACGACCCAGTTCGCGCCCTTGTTTTTGCGCTTGGCTTTGGCATGCTCCACGACGTTTTCGGTCTCGGCAGCGAAGGCGATGACCAGCGGCGGCCGCTCGCCGATCGGCGCCGTGCCGACCACCTTCGAGATGTCGGCGTTCTCGACCAACTCGAGCCGGGGCGCCTCCTTGCCGCGCTTCTTGAGCTTCTGATCTGCGGCGCGCGCCACGCGCCAGTCCGCCACGGCAGCGGCGAAGACGGCGATGTCGGCGGGCAGCGCCGCGCGCACGGCGTCGAGCATCTCGGCAGCAGTCTCGACCTTGACCGCGTCGACACCGGTCGGGAGCGGCCCTGATACCGGGCCTGTGACGAACGTGACGCGTGCCCCAAGCTGCGCCGCCTCCGCGGCAATCGCGGCGCCCTGCTTGCCGGAGGACCGGTTGGCGATGTAGCGGACGGGATCGATGGGCTCGTGCGTCGGCCCGCTGGTGACGAGCACGTGGCGGCCGGCAAGGGGACCGTCCGCGGCCGGTCCTCCCGAGGAAGGACCCAGCAGCCCTTCGATCGCCTCCACGATGTGCGGCACCTCGGCGAGCCGGCCGAGGCCGGCCTCGCCGCGCTCCGCCATCTCGCCGGTCTCAGGGCCGACGAAGCGGATGCCGTCCGCCTCCAGCAGCGCCACGTTGCGGCGCGTCGCGGGAGCGCGCCACATGGCCGGGTTCATGGCCGGGGCCACCAGCACGGGCCGGTCGGTGGCCAGCAGCAGCGAGGAGGCGAGGTCGTCGGCGTGCCCGCCGGCCATCTTGGCCAGCAGGTCGGCGGTGGCGGGGGCCACCACGATCAGGTCGGCGTCGCGGGCCAGCCGGATGTGGCCGATCTCGCGCTCGGCGTTCAGGTCGAACAGCTCGGTGAAGACCGGCTCGTTGGTGAGAGCGCCCACCGACAGCGGCGTGATGAACTCCTGCGCCGCGCGTGTCATGACGGCGACGATGGCCACCGGCAGGCGCTCGCGCAGGCGCCGCACCAGCTCCAGGCATTTGTAGGCGGCGATGCCGCCGCCGATCACCAGCACGATGCGCTTTTCGGGCGCTGCCTCGCGTGTGGCGTGGCTCACGGGGAGGACGGCGGCGGGCGGCGCGTCATGGCGCCCCATGTAGGCGCGCACCCTGTCGGCGGTCTTCAAGGTGATGCTGTGGCCCTTGCGCAGGTTGGCCACGAGGTGCCCGTCGTTGACCGCGGCAAGCCCGAACTTGCTGGGCGCCGCCCCGGTCAGCGCCAGGAAGCGTTCGATCTCGGCCAGCAGCGTCTTCCCGGTCTCGGCCATGCCGCGACTCTATGGGCAATTGCCCATATGTCAATGGGCACCCTCGCCGGGCGCGGCGGCAGGCGCTGTTCGGCCTTGTGGCAGCGTCACCGTGTCCGCATCGTGCGGGCGGCCCGCCGCTGCGGCTTCTTGGCGGGGGTGCTCAGCTCGGTCTTCAGGGCCGCGTTGGCGTCAAGCTCCGTTCTGAGGCTCTTCAGCCGGTTCATCACGCGCCGGCAGGCCACGGCCCATTCCTTCTTGCTCATGTGCGTCCCGGCGTCCCAGAAGTTCATGCACCCCTCGAAGCTGTCGACGCCGCCGCCGGGAATGCTGGGCGCCGACTCGCTGGGGCTCGCGGTCGAGCCTGTGGTCAGTGACGAAGTCCCGCTGCCTCCGCCTCCACCGCCGGGGAAGGTGGCGGTGACGCCGGCTCCAGGTGCGGTGGTCGTGAGCCCTCCGGGCGTGGTGGTCGTGGTGGTGGTGCCGCCGGGGCCGGTGACGGTGGTTCCGCCGCCGCCGAGGAAGGTCGATGTCGTCGGCGGGCTGAGGGGCGCCACGGGCGGCACCTGCGGCGCCGGCGTGCCGATGGCCGGCGGGGGCATCGTGCCGGGCGTCGTGTTCGCACCCGATCGCGGCGAGGCCAGCGATCCGCCCGAGGTCAGTCCGCCCGTGCTCAGAGACGACCTCGCCGCGGCGGCGCTCGAGCCGCCGCGCCCGCCGCCTTGAGCGGCGGCATGCTGAGGCGACGCCGCAGCGACAACAAGGCCCGCCGCGGCTGCCGCAGCCAGCCCCACCGTTCGCAAATCGGGCATGGGCCACCTCCGTTTTGCGGCAGGGCCCCTCGGAATGAAACGCGCTGCAGGACGATTTTTCGGGCCGTTGGGCCTTCACATCTGCGTGCGCACCGCACGCGCCCACCCGCGGCCGGCAACGTTGTCGCCACAGCGTGCGGGCCTTGCGCGCGGCGCGGCGCTACAATAGCCCCGGCGTGTCACAAGGGCGCAGCGCTGGCGCGGCGGCGAAAGGGAGGTGAAAGGGCATGGCGATGTCGTTCGATTTCTCGTCCCTGCTTTGGGTGCTCCTGATCTTCCTGGTCCTGCAGCCGCTGTTGACCGGGCGCTGGTACGCCATGCGGCGCGCCCAGGCGATCCGTGCCATCGAGCGCGGCCACGGCACACGCGTCATCACCATGATCCACCGCCAGGAGAAGGCCGGGCTGTTCGGCTTCTCCGTGCGGCGCCACATCGACCTGGAGGACGCGCAGACCATCATCGCTGCCGTCAAGGAGACGCCGGCCGACGTGCCCATCGACCTGCTCCTGCACACACCGGGCGGGCTCGTGCTGGCCGCCATGCAGATCGCGCGGGCGGTGGAGGCGCACCCGGCCAAGGTCACGGTATACGTGCCGGTCTACGCCATGTCCGGCGGTACGCTGATCGCGCTTGCCGCCGACGAGATCGTCATGGGCGAGTTCTCCATGCTCGGGCCGATCGACCCGCAGATCGCCGGCCTGCCGGCGGCGAGCATCGTCAAGGCGCGCGATGCCAAGCCCATCGCCGACGTGTTCGACCTCACGGTGGTGCTGGCCGACGTGAGCGAGAAGGCGCTGGCGCAGGTCAAGAAGGGCGCCGTGGAGCTCCTGGCCCCGCACATGGAACAGGCCGCGGCGGAAGCGCTGGCCGAGAAGCTCGCCGGCGGACACTGGACGCACGATTATGCGCTGACCGCAAAGGAGGCCGGGGAACTCGGGCTGCCCGTGAAGATCGGCATGCCCGGCGACGTGCTGGAGCTGATGAAGCTCTATCCGCAGCCGGTGCAGCGCTCGGGCGTCGAGTACCTGCCCATCGACCTGCCGCGCCAGCGCCGCATGTAGCGGGGCCGACACGATGAACCAGAGCCGCACGAGTCCAGATCCAGACCTCGCCAGGCGAGCGATCAGGGGCACGCTTTTCTTCGTCGTCGCGTTGTGGCTCCTGATCTTCGTGCCGGCCGGATCGCTCGCCTACTGGCAGGGATGGCTGTTCTGGGTGCATTTCACGCTCTGGTCGGTCGCCGGTGGCTGGTACTTCCTGAAGCGCGACCCGGCCCTGGTGCGGCGGCGCCTGCGCGCCGGCCCTGCGGCCGAGAAGGAGCCGGCCCAGAAGCGCATCCAGCTGGTGCTTGCGGTCGTCATCTGCGCGCTGTTCGTGGTGTCGGCGCTCGACCACCGCTTCGGGTGGTCCGCCGCATCTTGGCCGGTCGCCCTTGCCGGCAATCTCCTGACGGCGGCCGGCTACCTCTTCGTCTTCCGGGTGCTGCGCGAGAATTCGTTCGCGGCGTCCACCATCGAAGTCGCTCCCGACCAGCGGGTGATCTCCACCGGCCCCTACGCCCTGGTGCGCCACCCCATGTACGCCGGGGCGCTCCTGATGTTTGCCGGGGTGCCGCTCGCGCTCGCCTCGTGGTGGGGGCTGGTGCCGTTCGGCCTGCTGGTGGGAGGCATCGTCGCCCGCCTGCAGGACGAGGAGGCCTATCTCGTGCGCAACCTGCCGGGCTACGAGGCCTACCGCAGCTCCGTGCCCTGGCGTCTGGTGCCCGGCGTATGGTGAGGCAGGATCGCACATCAAGGCGAAGTGGCGGCCGGACTTGCTGCCATGCGGCCCCACTGCCGCACGGTCCTAATCCATCGCCACGCGATCGGCGGAGGGCGGCGCGGCGGCCCTCGACGACCGGCGCAGGAGCAGCAGCAGCGGCGCCGCCGCCAGCGTCACGAACAGCATGAACTTGAAGTCGTTGGCGTAGGCGATGATCGAGGCCTGGCGCGTCACCTCGGCGTTGAGCGCCGCCTTGCCCGGCCCGGTGGCGGTGTTCCAGATGAAGAAGGCGGCCCCCGTCTGCAGGCTGCGGTTGAACGGCGTGATGCCCTCGGCGATGCGCGCGTGCATCACCTGCGTGCCCTGCGCCAGCAGGAACGAGGAGATGGAGATGCCCACCGCGCTGCCCACGTTGCGCACCAGGCTGAACAGGGCGGTGGCGTCGCCGCGCAGGTCCGGCGCCAGGGTGGCGTAGGCCACCACCTGCAGCGGGATGAACACGAAGCCCAGGCCGATGCCCTGCACGAACGTGGTCGTCGCCATCGACCAGGCGTCGATATCGGGGGTCCAGCCGCTCATGTTCCACATGGTGCCGGCAATCATCAGGATGCCCGCCAGCATGATGAGGCGCGGGTCGAAGCGACCGCTGAGCCGGCCCGCGACCATCATGGCCAGCATGGTGCCGGCGCCGCGCGGGGCCATCAGAATGCCGGTGGTGGTGATGGAGTAGCCGCCGAGGTTCTGCAGGTACGGCGGCAGCAGCGCCATGCTGGCCAGCAGGATCATGCCGATGGCGAACATGATGAGAAAGCCGGCCGAGAAGTTCACGTCTTTGAACAGCCGCGGCGGGATGAAGCTGTTGTCGGCCGTGAACTGGTGCACCGCAAACAGATAGAGGCCCAGGCAGGCCAGCACCAGCTCGGCGACGATCTCGGTGGAGTGGAACCAGTCCTGCTGCTGGCCGCGGTCCAGCATCAGCTGCAGGGCGCCGAGCCCGACGCTGAGCACCGCGAACCCGGTCCAGTCGAAGCGGCTGTCCTCGCTCCGGTCCGTCTCGGCCATAAAGAGCACGAGGCCCGCCGCGGCGAGAATGCCGAACGGCACGTTGATCAGGAACACCCAGCGCCAGTTGTAGACGTCGGTGAGGTAGCCGCCGAGCGTCGGCCCCAGGATCGGGCCGATCATGACGCCCATGCCCCAGATGGCCATGGCCGAGCCGCGCTGCTCGATCGGATAGAGGTCGAGCATGGTGGCCTGCGACAGCGGCACCAGCGCCGCGCCGAACATGCCCTGCAGCAGCCGGAACGCGACCACCTGCGTCAGCGACGTGGCGAGCCCGCACAGCGCCGAGGCGATGGTGAAGCCGACGATGCACACGAAAAACAGACGCTTGCGGCCGAAGTGCGAGGCGAGCCATCCCACCGGCGCCGTGAAGATGGCCGCCGCCACCACGTAGGAGGTGAGCACCCAGGTGATCTGGTCGGCGGTGGTGGACAGCGAGCCCTGCATGTAGGGCAGCGCCACGTTGGCGATGGTGCTGTCCAGGGCCTGCATCAGCGTGGCCGCCATGGCGCACACCGTCACCATCGTCCGGTTGGACGCGGCTGCTGCGCTCGAAGGTGTGGCGGCGATGGCCATGGCTGGCTCAGAGACCTAACGAGGACGCGTGTGAATTTCGGGTGTAGGGCGTCGGGCGTCGGCAGTCGGGCAATACGCGGCAGATATGATCAGCAATCTTGCTCTCGATGCCATCCTGAACATTTGCCACCTTGCTCTTCACTTGCGCCGCCGAACGACGCCCGACTGCCGGCGCCCGACTGCCGGCTCACCACAGCTCGGAGAGCGAGCGATGGTGCCCGGTGTCGATGGTGACGTAGGCGCTCATGCCTGCGCGCAGGGGTGGATCGCCGTCCCGGCGCTCCACGGAGACGCGCACGGGGATGCGCTGCACCACCTTCACCCAGTTGCCGCTGGCGTTCTGCGCGGGCAGGATCGAGAACTCGGCCCCGCTGGCGGGAGCGATGCTCTTCACCCGCCCCTTCCAGGTCCGGCCGGGGTAGGTGTCGACGCTGATCTCGACGCTGTCGCCGGGCTTCACCCAGGTGAGGTCGGTCTCCTTGAAGTTGGCGTCGATCCACACGTCGTCTGTGGAGACCAGCGCCACCGCGCCGTTGTTGGTGAGCGCCGCCGTGGCCGACACGAGATAGACGCCGGGCTGCAGCTGGTCCACCTGAGTGACGATGCCGTTGAGCGGCGCCCGCACCGCGCTGTGATCGAGCTGGCGCTGCGCCTCATCCAGCTGCGCCTTGGCCTGGAGGTAGGCCGGATGCTCGGTCACGGCGAAGTCCGGATTGCCGCCCATCTTGGCCAGCTGCACCTTCGCCTGCTCGCGCAGCGACTGCTGCTGCTTGATGGCGGCGTCGAGGGCACTGCGCGCCTGGTCGAAGCTCTGCACCGACGCGATGCCTTTCTTGCTCAGGTCGACGGCGCGATCGTAGTTCTTCTGCGCCAGCTCCACCTGCGCCGCCTGGGCGGCAGCGTCGGACAGCATGCGCCGGTAGTCCTCCTTCATGGCCTGCAGGTTGAGGGCGGTCTGCGCCAGCTGCGCCTTGGCGTTGTCGAGCGCGATCTGGAACTGCCGGGGATCGATGCGGAACAGCACGTCGCCCTTGCGCACGGCCTGCCCCTCGTGCACCAGCACTTGCGATACCAGCCCCGACACGTCGGACGAGACCATCAGCTTGGGGGCGCGTACGTAGGCGTTGTCGGTGCCGACGTAGCGCCCGCCCGTGTACCAGAGCACGAACGACACCACCGCCACCAGCAGCGGCACCCCGATCATCAAAGGCTTGCGCAGCGCCTGGCGCGACAGGCGCGGCAGGCGCACCTTGCCGAAACGCCGGCGCACGCGCCGCCGGGCGTGCTCGAACGCAACCCTGGAAGGCTGGAAGTTCATGCGGTGCTCGCCCCGATATTTATGCCGTGCTCGCTCGCGAGTTGGCGGCCTTGTGCTTCGTCAGTCTCGTACGCATGCGCTGCAGGCAGTCGACGAGCGTATCCAGCTCTGTGGCCTCCAGGCCCTCGGCCATCTCGTCGTGAAGCTCGCGCCGGAACGCGGCGATCTGCTTCAGGATCGGCGCGCTCTTGGGCGTCAATCTCAGCCGCCAGATGCGCCGGTCCTCGGGGTCCGGTTGCCGCTCGATGAGCCCGTTCGCCTCCAGCCGGTCCACCAGCCGCCCGATGGTGATGGGCTCGACGTCGGTCAGCGACGCGAGCCGGCTCTGGGTGACGCCGGGCTCCTTCTGCAGGCGCGCCAGCACCGCCCACTGCGCCCGCGTCATGCCGTAGGCACGCGCCCGCTTGTCCGCCTGGCGTCGCACCAGCTGCGCCACGTCGTAGATCAGGAACAGGAAGTCGCTTTCTATTGCGCGATGCGTGTTCATAGCGATACACAATATAACGCGCGCTATGAACGCGGCAAGGTACGGCCAAGGCCGCGATTGGTGCGGCGAAGCGCAGCAGGTTCGGTCCCGCGGCGGCATCTCCCGCCCGGGCGCTTGCGTGGAGAGGGAGGAGGAGGGCGTCCGGGCTCGCGCCCGATGGCCGTGACCTTCACTCAGTCTACATACATAATGGACCGCGATTCACTATCCCCGTGCTGGAAACCCGAGGACTCGGGGCCTTGCATGTCGGAACCCGCGCCCTATGCTTGGCCGCACAGATGACCAGCGACCGCAACGACCAATTCCGCTTCGCCGCGCCGCACGATGCGCCGATCCCCTATCTGCAGCGCATCCGCGAGTACTACGCGGGGCTCGGCTACGGCGCGCCCTACGAATGGGCGCACTATGCGCACGTGCCGTTCCGCCGCCTGTCGAAGCCGCTGGCCGAGGCGCGCGTCACCATCGTCACCACGGCGGCGCCCTACCGGGCTGGCAAGGGCGACCAGGGCCCCGGCGCACCCTACAATGCGGCCGCCAAGTTCTACGCCGTGTACTCGGGCGATACCGCACACGACCACGACCTGCGCGTCTCCCACATCGCCATCGACCGCAAGCACACCACGGCTGACGACCCGGGCACCTATTTCCCGCTCCCTGAGCTGCGCCGCGCCGCCGCCCGCCGCCGCATCGCCAGCGTGGCACCGCGCTTCCACGGGCTGCCCACCAACCGCAGCCACCGCACCACGCTGGAGGTGGACTGTCCCGAGGTGCTCGCCCGCTGCCGGGCCGACGCGGTCGATGCCGCCCTGCTCGTGCCCAACTGCCCGGTCTGCCACCAGAGCGTCAGCCTGTGCGCGCGCCTCCTGGAGGAGAGCGGCATCGCCACCGTCGTCATGGGCTGCGCCAAGGACATCGTGGAACGGGTCGGCGTGCCGCGCCTTATGTTCTCCGACTTCCCCCTCGGCAACGCCGCCGGCAAGCCCCACGATCCCGCCTCCCAGGCCGCCACCCTGGAGCTGGCCCTCACCCTCCTGGAGTCTGCGCCGGTGCCCCGCACCACCGTGCAGTCGCCGCAGGTGTGGAACGAAGCGAGCGCCGACTGGAAGCTCGACTACTCCAACATCGCCCGCCTCTCCCCCGAGGAAATCGCCCGCCGCCGCGCCGAGTTCGACCAGGGGAAGGCCGTCGCCAAGGCTCTGAGAGATGTCAGACCCTAAGAGATGTCAGACCCTCCGGGTCTGACTGGCACGTTGCGCCCGTCCCGGAAGCCGAGCCGCAGGCGAGGCTATCCGGGACCGCCCCAAGCAAGACTTCCAACGATCCCGGCTCGGAGCGCCGCTCGCCCATGGCTCGCAGCGCTCCGGCCGGGATGACGGGTGGATGATTCAGAACCCCACCTTGTCGCCGCCCTTCAGCGCGAGAATCTCCCGCGCCTCGTCGGGCGAGGCGATATCCAGCCCCAGCCCCTCGACGATCTGGCGCACCCTGCTGACCTGCTCGGCGTTGGACTTGGCGAGCCGGCCGGGGCCGATCCACAGCGAGTCCTCCAGGCCGACGCGCACGTTGCCGCCCATGGCTGCGGCCTGCGCGGCGATAGCCATCTGGTTGCGGCCCGCCCCCAGCACGCTCCAGCGGTACTGGTCGCCGAACAGACGGTCGGCGGTGCGCTTCATGTGAGCCACGTCCTCCGGGTGCGGGCCGATGCCGCCCAGGATGCCGAACACGGACTGAATAAAGAACGGGGGCTTCACCACGCTCCGGTCGGCGAAGTGGCGCAGCGTATAGAGATGGCCGATATCGTAGCACTCAATCTCGAAGCGGGTGCCGTTGTTGGCACAGGTGGTGAGGATGTACTCAATGTCGGCGAACGTGTTCTTGAACATGCGCTCGCGCGAGCCTTCGAGATAGGGCCGCTCCCAGTCGTACTTGAACTCCTTCTGGCGCTCCAGCATGGGATAGAGCCCGAAGTTCATGGTGCCCATGTTGAGGCTGGCAATCTCCGGCTTGAAGGTGGCGGCCGGCCTCACCCGCTCCTCCACCGTCATGGTGGGGGCGCCGCCGGTGGTGACGTTCACCACGCAGTTGGAGCGCTGCTTGATCACCTTGAGGAACGGCGCGAACGCGTCCGGCGACTGGTCCGGGCGGCCGTCCTTGGGGTCGCGGGCGTGCAGGTGCACCACGGCCGCGCCGGCCTCCGCCGCGCCGATGGCGGCATCGGCGATCTCCTGCGCCGTGACCGGCAGATGCGGCGACATCGACGGGGTGTGGATCGAGCCGGTGACCGCGCAGGTGATGATGACTTTGCGGGCTTTGGCCACTGGGCGCCTCCTCCGATTTTTCGTGACGCGAAACCCCGCCTGGACCAACGGGCCGCGCGCAGCGATTGGGCCAAGAGAGTGACCCGGCCAACCTAGCACGCGCGCCGCGGGATGCTAGACTGCACCCGCGCACCGAATCGCGGCCAGGGCGGGGCCCGATCGGACCGGAGAACCGTGGCGGCAGGGGAAGCCACCCGGGCCCGATCCCATGGCGCGGATTGCTTTGCCAGTCGGGGGAGGGGCGATGCGACGGTGGACCGCCGCCAGACATGGAGGCGTAAGCAGATTCCTGAGCCGCGTCCTGCGGCACGAGCCCGAGAGCATCGGGCTGTCGCTCGATGCCCAGGGGTGGGCCCGCGTCGACGAGCTCGTCGAGCGCGCCTGCGCCCACGGCACGCACCTGACGCGCGACCTCGTTCTGCGCGTCGCCGGGACGAGCGACAAGCAGCGCTTCGCCTGCGACGGCGCCGGCCGCATCCGGGCCAACCACGGCCATACCGTTCCCATCGACTTGGGGCTGGAGCCGACCGAGCCGCCGCCGATCCTGTTCCACGGCACGGCCGCAACCTCGGTGGCCGCCATCAGGGCGGAAGGGCTGGTGCCCGGCCGGCGCCAGTACGTCCACCTGTCGGCCGATGCGGTCACGGCCACGTCCGTGGGGCGGCGCCACGGCCTGCCGGTCGTTCTGTGCGTGACCGCCGGGCGCATGTGGACCGCCGGCTTCAAGTTCGTGTGCTCTGCCAGCGGCGTGTGGCTCACCAGCGCCGTCCCCGCCGAGTTCATCCAGTTCCCGTGACGCGAGCGGGGTCAGACCCCTCGCGCCCACGCCGGAAATCGAAATTCGAGGGCGGAGGCGAGGGGTCTGACCCCGTTTCTTTCATGTACAGCGCCGCATACGATGATATGCCGTCGTCATGATCGACCTGCCGAAGCGCAAAATGACGGCCGATGAGTTCCTCGACTGGGTCGAAGCCCTGCCCGGCGAAGCGGGCAGGTTCGAGCTGTGGGACGGCGAGGTCTTCGTCAGGCACGGTCCAGGCTTCGAGGAAGGCGAGCTCGCGCAGCACTGGGACGCAAAGGGTGCCATGTATTTGGCGCTGCACGATGCCGTCAGGCGCGCTGGCCTGCCCTGCTTTGCGGCTGTCGATGGCCCCATGGTCCGGCTCTCTCCCTACAGGATGGCTCGGCCGGACGTTCTCGTCTATTGCGGCCCCAGGGTGCTGCGGGGGGCGCGGGAGGTCCCCAACCCGATCATCCTCGTCGAGGTGCTCTCGCCGAGCACCAGGAAGCGGGACCACGGCGTCAAGTTGGAGGGCTATTTCACCCTGCCGAGCCTGCATCATTACCTCATCATCGATCCTGACAGAGCGCGGCTGGTCCATCATAGGCGCGGGGCAGATGGCATCGAGCCCCGCATCGTCACCGGCCCGCGCCTCCGGCTCGATCCGCCCGGCCTCGATCTCGACCTGACAGAGGTTCTTGCCGGTTGATGCGTGTCAGACCTGGGGAAGTCTGACACCTGCATGACATAAAGCTCCGCCGCGCCTAACCTGGAGTTCCCTTGTAGGGCAGGCGCCCGCGCGAAGGCGCCGCCGACAATTTCACGACCCACCCGAGGAGGAACCCGCCATGCGCGCCGCCGTCCTGACCGCCATCAACAAGCCGCTCGAAATCCTGGACCTGGAGCAGGAGGGCCCCAAGGCGGGCGAGGTGCGCGTGGAGGTGAAGGCGGCCGGCGTGTGCATGAGCGACTGGCACATCATGAACGGCGACTGGCCGCTGCCCCTGCCCATGGTTCTGGGCCACGAGGCTGCCGGCGTCGTTGTGGAGCTCGGGCCCGAGGTGCGCAACGTCAAGAAGGGCGACCACGTCATCTTCTCGTTCCGCCCCAACTGCGGGCACTGCCGCTACTGCGCCTCAGGCCGCACGGTGCTGTGCATCGGCCGCAACGACACGCCGCGCTGGCTCATGCACGACGGCACCGCGCGCATCAGGCTCAACGGCGAGCCGGTGAACCAGATGGCGCGCATCGGCACCTTCTCCGAGTACGTCGTGTGCCCGGCCGAGCAGGTGGTGAAGGTGCGCGAGGACCTGCCCTGGACGCACGCCGCCATCATCGGCTGCAGCGTGGCCACCGGCGTCGGCGCCGTGGTGCGGCACGCGCAAGTCGAAGCCGGCGCCAGCGTGCTGGTGATCGGCTGCGGCGGCGTGGGCCTCAACGTGGTGCAGGGCGCCAGGCTCGCCGGCGCCGGCACCATCATCGCCTGCGACCTGTTGGACAACAAGCTCGACTACGCGCGCGAGTTCGGCGCCACCCACGCCATCAACGCCAAGACCGAGAATGCGCTGGAGCGCGTGCGCGAGCTGACGGGCGGCCTCGGCGTGGACTACGCCTTCGACGCCATCGGCGGCCAGGCCACGGCCCAGCTTGCCGTCGACGCGGTAGCGCCCGGCGGGCACGCGGTCCTGGTCGGTATCCCCGCGTTCTCGACCACGGCGTCGATCTCTCCGTTCCAGGTGGTGTACGGCGAGAAGAAGATCACCGGCACCTACTACGGATCGATCCGCCCGGCCGTGGACTTCGGCGTGCTCGCCGATCTGGACATGAGCAGGCGCATCAACCTCGACGCCCTGATCAGCCGCACGTACGGGTTCGACGAGGTCAACGAGGGTTTCCGCCTCCTCACCTCGGGCCAGGTCGCCCGCGGCGTCATCGTGTTTTAGTGTTCCTGCACTAACGTATGGTTCCGTGTCACCCCGGCACTTGTTGCCGGGGTCCAGCCAAAAGCAAAAAAGGCAAGGCAAGGGGTTGGCTGGATGCCGGGAACAAGTCCCGGCATGACAACAGGGTACGTGGCTCCCAACGGCTGCTTGAGTCGCGCAGGCCCGCATCGAGGGTCTGACACCGACCGTGGCACATCGGCTACAGGTGCGCCGGCAATGGCAGGGGGCGCGCCGCGCGGTCAACCTTGCGCCAAGGCTTGCAGTAAATTAACGCGCCATCGGCGATCATGTCGCCCCGCCACGCGTCGGAGGAACTCAATGCGCGCCCCGTCTGCCCTGCTCGTCGCCGTCGCCGTTCCCGCGCTCGCCGGCATGGTCGCGCCGGCCGAAGCCGGGTCGCGGTACTGGCAGGAGCCCAGGTTCGGCTATGTCACCGCCGAGAGCCGCTACGGCCCGGTCACCATCACGGCGCCGGTGCGGGTCAGTGCCCAGGGACGGCGCGAGGTGCAGCTGCCGGGCGGGACCTGGATCCAGTGCCGGCAGACATGCACCAACACGCTGCGCCAGGAGACCATCGATTTCTGGTACATCCGCTCCGGCATCGACAATACCGGCAACGATGGGCCGGGCTACCTCACGTTCCAATTTCGCTGGTAGCCGGGGTGACGCGGCCCTGGCCGGGGCGTGAATTGGGAAACCGGAAGTCGGAAATCAGAAATCGGAAGACCAGCGCCCCCGATCTCCGGCTTCTGACTTCCGATTTCTTGATTTCCCGCTTCAGCGCGTGATGAGGCCGCGGCTCACCTCCACCTTGGAGGCGCTCATCGTATAGTCCTGCACCACCTTCTGCTTGTCGAAGAAGATCACCAGCGATTTCTTCTCGCCGTCGGCGCCGCTGTGCACCAGATTGACGTACGGGATGAAGTTGGTGGGGCGCGACTGCATCTTGACGAACTCGTACTCCCAGCTCTCGAAGCCGTTGGAGCTGAACGAGGTCTTCATAGGATCGCCATAGCGCTTGCGCACGTCGGCCTGCGTGGTCCGGCCCTTGTGCAGGGTGGCGGCGACCGACTCGCCCGTCGCCTCGGCGATGCTGTCGTTGCCCGACGACGCACAGGCCGCCAGAGTGCCTGACAGCAGCAGCGGGACAACCAAGTATAAGCGGCTTCGCATGCCTCCCCCCGAGTTGGCACTGTTGCGAGTCTTTCCGGGCGCCGACATTCTGCCCCATGCGCCCCGCTGTCGGATATTGAGCGGCGCCCCGCCGCAATCAAGCGATTCCAATCCCGCCATCAACAGCGCCCCGATGGAGCGGCGAACAAGACACACGCACCCGACCGCCTTTTTGCGCGAAAGGTGCTGTGCGGAGAAAAATTGTGCCGATTTCAACCCTGGCAGGCGCCGAGGATGGCCCGGACGTTCCCCACCACACGAGCCCGAAAGGTCTCACCCCTCCGCCCGCAGCGGGCGGGACAACAGTGATTCGATGGCATCATCGACGCTCTGGCGGCCCTCGACGATGGCGTGGACCGCCTGCGAGATCGGCATCTCGATGCTCTTCTGGGTGGCCAGCTTGACCACCGCCGCCGCCGTGTAGACCCCCTCGGCCACCGAGCGCCGGCCGGCGAGGATGGCTGCAAGCGCCTGGCCCTGGCCCAGCGCCCGCCCCAGGCTCATGTTGCGCGACTGCGGGCTGCCGCAGGTTAGCAACAGGTCGCCGAGGCCGGACAGCCCCATCAGCGTCTCGGCCCGCGCGCCCAGCGCCGCGCCCAGCCGGCGCATCTCGGCAAAGCCGCGCGCGACCAGCGCGGCATGCGCGCTCGCCCCCAACTCCCGGCCGGCGACGATGCCGGCGGCGATGGCGAGCACGTTCTTCACCGCACCGCCCAGCTGCACGCCGACGAGATCGGTGGAGCGATAGATGCGGAACGGCCGACTGCCCACCGCGTCAGCGAGCCGCGCCCCAAGGGTGTCATCGGGGCAGGCCAGGGTGAGCGCGGTCGGCAGCCCGCGCGCCACGTCGGCCGCGAAGCTGGGCCCCGACAGCACGGCGGGCGTGGCATGCGGCAAGGCCTCGGCCAGCACCTCGGCCAGCAGCTTGCCCGTGGCCTGCTCCAGGCCCTTGGCGCAGATCACCACCGGCTTGCCCGGCGCCAGATGCGGCGCGAGCGCGGCGCTCGTCGCCCGCACGTGTTGCGCGGGCGCCACCATGAGGACGACATCGCACCGGGCGACGTCCGCGATGTTGGCCGTTGCCTTCAGGGAGGCGTCGAGCGGGACGCCGGGGAGGAAGGTGCCGTTGGTGCGGCGCGCCGCAATCTCGGCCACGACCTCGGGCTCGCGTGCCCAGATCAGCGTGTCGCGGCCGGCGCGGCACGTGGTCTGGGCCAGGGCCGTGCCCCACGCGCCAGCACCCACAACTCCGACACCCGTCAGTGCCACCTGCAACCCACCTCGCGGCCTTTCCATAGTATACCCGATGACCGCCCGGTCCTGACGGCCGATACTTCTTCGGCCGACTGTAGCAGCGGCGACACTGAGCGGGGGCCTGCACCGCCGCCTGCTGCTTTGCACCCAGCAAAGGATGACAGCTTTACGCGCTTGCGAGCAACCGAGTGCCTAACTACGATCAAAGATCTGGGCAAGAATTGCAGGATAGACACTTGGCCGGCAAGGCTATGAGGGGGTCGGCTTCCGGTGGGGGAGTGCTCGAGTGACTAGCGATCATTGCCAGCAGACGGCGTCGCTGCCGCAGTCTCAGGGTTTCCTTGCAGCACACTGGCGAGCCGCGGCCGTCGGCGTTCTGGGCCTGCTCCTGGTGGGGGGCTGCACGGCGTCGTCGAGTCAGACCGCCAGCATCTTCGGCGGTCTGCTGGGGCCACAGGAGCCGCTGGGGCCAGCGCCGATGGCCGCGCCGCCGCCGCCGCCCATGGCGCAACCGGACCGCGGCGGCTGCTCCAGCGCGGCGCAATGCAAGGTCGTCCTCAAGGCCATGATCGACAGCCCCGATCGCGGCTGGATCGGCCAGCGCCAGCCGCCGGATGCCTATGCCAACGGCACGCGCCTGTTCGCCTATCGCGCGCTGCGCAAGCAGCTCACATGCGGCGAGCTGAGCATGGCGGTGGACGAGCTGTCCGCGGCAACCAAGTCCCTGGGCGGCCCGGTCTCGGGCATGACGCCCGACCAGGCCTCGCGCACGCGCGCCCTCAGCAGTCAGGTGGAGGCCGAGCTGTCGAAGGAACGCGAGGGCCGCTGCCGGACCTGACGCGCCTATCCGCCGAACGGGCTCCGCCGCGCGTCCTGCAAGATCATGGCGGCGGCCTTCTCGGCGATCATGAGGGTGGGCGAGTTGGTGTTGCCCGAGGTGATGGCGGGCATCACGGAAGCGTCGGCGACGCGCAGGCCGGCCAAGCCGCGCACCCTGAGCCGGGCGTCCACCACCGCCGTCTCGTCGCCGCCCATCTTGCACGTCCCGACGGGGTGGAAAATCGTCGTGCCGATGTCGCCCGCGGCGCGCGCCAGCGCCTCGTCGCCCTCGATCTCCGGGCCCGGCCGGAACTCCTGCGGGTGATACCTGGCGAGCGCCGGCCGCGACACGATGTGGCGCGTGATGCGAATGGCATCCGCGGCCACCCGGCAATCGTCCTGGGTCGAGAGGTAGTTGGGCCTGATCTCCGGATGCCGCTGCGGCTCCGGCGAGGTGATGCGAACCCATCCGCGGCTGGTCGGGCGGAGATTGGCGACGCTCGCGGTGAACGCGGGGAACGGGTCGAGCCGCTCGCCGAACTTGGGCAGTGTCAGCGGCTGCACGTGGTACTGCAGGTTTGGCGTGTCGCGGCTCGGGTCGGAGCGCACGAAGGCGCCGAGCTGGGAAGGCGCCATGGTCATCGGCCCGCGCTTCCACAACAGGTACTCCATGAGGAAGCCGGCGCGCCGGAACAGGTTGCGATAGCCCTCGTTCATGGTCTTGACGCCGGTGACCTTGTAGGCGCAGCGGACCTGCAGGTGATCCTGCAGGTTCTCGCCCACGCCCTTGAGCTCGTGCGCCACGGCGATGCCGAGCGGCGCGAGCACCGCGCCGGGCCCGATCCCGGAAAGCTGTAGGATCTGCGGCGAACCAATCGCCCCCGCCGCCAGGATTACCTCGCGCGCCACGCCGGCGGTCCGTGCCGTCCCCTGCTGGCGCCAGGCCAGGCCGGTGACGCGCTTGCGGTCGAGCAGCAGGCGCTCGACCATGGCGTGGGTTTCCACCTTGAGGTTGGGCCTCTGCGCAACGGGGTGCAGGAAGCCCTTGGCCGTGTTCCAGCGCACGCCCGTCTTCTGGTTCACGTGGAAGTAGCCAACGCCGTCGTTGCTGCCGCGGTTGAAGTCGTCCACCTTGGGAATGCCCGCCTGCTCGGCGGCGTCGCGGAAGGCGTCGAGGATGTCCCAGCGGATGCGCGCGAGTTCGATGCGCCACTCGCCACCGCGCGCGTGCAGGCCCTCGAAGGCGTCGGGCTCCAGCGCCCACTGGTCCTCGTGCTTCTTGAAGTAGGGCAGCACCTCCTCCCACGACCAGCCGGGGTTGCCCATCTGGCGCCAGCGGTCGTAGTCGCGCTGCTGGCCGCGCATGTAGATCATGCCGTTGATGGAGGAGCAGCCGCCCAGCACCTTGCCGCGCGGGTAGGCGAGGCTGCGCCCGTTAAGTCCCGGCTCGGCCGCCGTCTTGAAGCACCAGTCGGCGCGCGGGTTGCCCATCAGGTAGAGGTAGCCCACGGGGATGTGGATCCAGCGGTAGTTGTCCCTGCCGCCGGCCTCCAGCAGCAGCACGCGCACGTCGGGGCTGGCCGACAGCCGGTTGGCGAGCAGGCACCCGGCCGTGCCGCCGCCGACAATGACGTAGTCGTAGGTATCCGCCGACATCGTTTCCGCCCACGCGCGTTTTTCCCCACGCAGCCACCCTAAGATACTCGGCCATAAGGGCAAGCCGTTCCGCCCAACAAAAGGCTGGAAGAGCCGGGCGATGGCTCCTTCCTCCGCGCCGTCCGCGACATCAAGCTGGAGGTGAATGGCTACAACCGGCGCGCGATACGGCTCTACGAACGCCTCGTGTTCCGCATGGCAGGCCTCGCGGTGACGACGACCTCCCCGTCGCGCTACCCGCCGTTCCTGCCGCCAGATGCGCGCCGTTGTCACTCGCGTGGCTCCCGCATCGGAGATCTTGCCGAGGGTCGTTGCGGGCCAGGGCCTTAACACCGGCTCGACAGCCCAGGTCGCAAGCTCGCTGCATGCAACGCGGAAAGATCGGCTGCACCCTCCAGACAAGCTGGACTGAGACCGGCCGATACCGTTAATCTATAAGGAATCATCCAGGCGGGACCGGGCGCTATCGGGGTCGGCGAATGGCGAATAACGGTTGCTCGCGTCGCCAGGACGCGCAGGCTCGCCGTTTCGGCGCGCGCGAACGCCGTCCTCGTTGGGACGTCCGGGAGGGCGCTGCGAAAGGTCCGCTGCGTCCGGACTGCCTGCCTCGCAAGGGTGATGCTTGCGCGCCTCACGCGGTCATAAAATTTCCGCGGTTCCGCCCTTGGGTTGTGTTCCGTCCCGGCGTTCGGGCAGACGGCGGGTGGTAGCGCATGCACAGCACCATTACGATCATGAACGCGAAGGGCGGTGTCGGAAAGTCGACGCTGACGCTGACCCTGGCCGAGACGCTGGCGGCCGTCCACGGCAAGCGCGTGCTGGTGGTCGACTCCGACGCGCATGCGAGCGTCAGCACCATGCTGATGCGCCCCGACTGGGTGCAGGCGATCCAGCAGCAGGGGCGCACCATGGTCGATTACTTCATCACCGTGGTGTTGAAGAACGAGTTCGTGAACTGGACCGCGTTCGTGTCCGGCGGCGTGTCCGACGTGGACGATGCGCGCACTGTGGACCTGATGACGGGCGGCGGCCATCTCACGCTGTTCGAGCGCGAGGTGTCCAAGGAGGGCTACGAGTCGCGCCTGCGCCACGCCGTGCGCAGCTTCCTGACGGAGGCGCGCGGCGCCTACGACTTCGTCTTCATCGACAGCGCGCCCGGCCTGTCGGTGCTCACCGAATGCTGGCTGCGCGAGGTGGATTTCTACCTCTCACCCAGCAAGCCCGACTACATCTCCACCCACGGCCTCCAGTTCCTCGGCGCGTTCAGCCAGCGCGACGCCGACATGGGCTTCGCCGACTGCCTGGGCGTCATCATCTCGATGAAGGACATCAACGCCTTCGAAGACGCCCAGTACGAGCGCTGGCTTCGCCAGAACTGCAAGCACACCTGCTTCGACCAGGTGATCCCGCGCGCCACTTCTCTGCAGACGGCGGCGCACTTCTGCCCGCGCCCGCGCTCCTACTGGGCCAAGTATCCGGGCGAGACCGGCAAGGCCCTGCGCCAGCTGGCGGCAGAACTGCTCGTGCGCAACTCGGCCGCCCTTACCCGCAAAGGCAACCGCGAAGGCCGCGCCGCAGAGTAGGCGGGAGGCGGTCAGCGCGCAGGTTGGATCAAAGCCTGGCGCAAGCCGGGCACAGACCTAACGGCTACCCGCGGTGGGCACTGGGTGTCCCCAGCCTGCACGTGGCGCGGCGTCAGCGATCGCAGTCGCGACGCGGGCAGTCGGCGTCCCAGGGGTCCGCGGGGCTTGAGCCCGTGTGCAGGAACGACGGCTTGCGCAGGCGCGAGAAGTCGAGGTTATTGAGCAGCGCCACGCCGGCGAGGGCGATCAGGCCGGCAATCAGCACCTGCGGCAGCGTCTTGATGAGCACACCCATCAGGGTGGCGAGGGCAGCCAGGATCTTCGTCGACGCATCCCACATTTCCCAGATCGCCTTGTAGAGATACCAGGCAATCCCGCTGACGATGATGGTGAGAACGAGCAGCTTGATCGGATCCCATTCCTGCCACGGCATCTGCAGCAGGTCGCCGACCTGCCCCACCGCCCACATCCATACCGCCTGCACGAAGCGGAAGATGGCGGCCACGCCCAGCCGCACGAAGTCGATGAACAGATCGAAGAACCGCTGCATGACCCCGCCTACCCCGTGCAGCCCCGCTGCCGTCGTGGTCCCAGCCC
>DATBKR010000069.1:0-3518 GCA_036555805.1 Hyphomicrobiaceae bacterium
TGCATTGCCCCTCCGACCTCGACCTGCTGTTCGACCGCAATCTCGACCAGAAGTACGAGCGCGCCCTGTTCAAGCTCGGCATCGACCCCTCGCATCTCGTCTGCGAGGCCGGGCACGCCTGATCCAGCGGTGTCATCCCGGAATTGCGCCCCGGCTCGGTGGCCGGGGCAGGTTGCGCAATATCCGGAACCCAGAGCCAAGTCGGAACGCGCCGCCTCTGCGACGCTGGGTACCGGGTCGCGGGCTGCCGCCCGCGCCCGGTACGACAACCTGACCTAACCGGCCTGGCGCTTGCGGGCAGGGTCCGCCGTGGGGGCGGACGCGGGGCCATCCTCGGCCGCCGGGTCGCCGGCGAGCTTGGCCAGGCTCTCGCGGATCGCGGCCGGCAGCTTGGACAGGTCGGGAGCAGCGCGCGGGGGCGGCGCAGGCGCCGTGACTGACCGCGGGGGGGCCGAGGGACGGGGCGAGGCAGCCACCGCCGACCGGCTTGGCGCGGTCGCAGGAGATGGCGCAGCGGGAGCCGGCGCACGAGTCGGCGCAGCCGGCGCCCCCTGGCGGGGAGGTGCGCCCGGCGGCACGGCTGGCGCCATCAACGGCGGCGGCGGAACCGGAGGAGGCGGTGCAGGCTCGGGCCGCAACGGGGTGGGCGGCAGGCTGGCGCGCATCGCAGCTGCGGCGGCGGGGCCCTGGTCCCGTGGCGGGGCTGCCGCCGGCGGTGGAGGCGTGGCTGCCGCCGGCCGGGGCGCTGCGCGCGGGGCGCTGCCGGGCAGCGGAGGAGGCCCGAGCGGCGGCGGCGGACCCAGCAGCGTGGCGCGCACGCCGCCGAGGGCCGCCCGTCCGGGCAGGGTCCGCGGCGGCGGAGAGGGAGGCGGAGGAACGGACGGTGCACCTGCCACTGCGACTGGCGGCGCATTCGGGGGCGCGCCGCGGATGCCACCCGGGGGCAGACTCGGGGCCAGGCCGGCCGGGGGAGCGGCCGGCGGCCGCCGGGAAGGTCCAGGCGGCGGACGCACGCCGTTGGGGGCAGGCAGCCGCGGGGGCGGAGCACCACGCGGGGCGGCCGGCGCGGGCGCGGGCGGGGCCTCGGCGGGCCGCTCGGCGCGCGACTTGGCGGCCTGCGCGCCCTGGCGGAACAGCCTGGCGCTGCGCCGCTGGCGCCGCTCGGCCCGACGCACCACCTTGAGCAGCTGGCTCACGTCGCGATCCGACATCAGCTCGCCGTAGTAGACACCCTGCGCGTATTCGCAGCCGATGGAGCGCAGGAAGGCAATGTCGTCCTCGACCTCCACACCCTCCGCGCCCACCTTGCGCCCCAACTCCTTGGCGAGCGCCACGATGGAGCGCAGCATCGTGCCGCCGCTGCCGTTCTGCCCGCGCGCCTGCACGAAGGCGCGATCCACCTTGATGGTGTCGAAGGCGAACTGGCTGACGTAGGACAGCGACGAGTAGCCGGTGCCGAACTCGTCGAGCGCGAGGCCGGCGCCGGCGGCGGCAAGCTGGTCCAGCACCGCGCGCGCCTTCTCGGGGTTCTCCATCACAAGCGGCTCGCTGATGTCGAGGCGCAGCGAGCCCTTGGGCATGACGGCGCGCCCCAGCACGTGGCGCACCTCGCTGGTCAGCTCCGCCTGGAACAGCTGGCGGCTGACGAGATTCATGCTCACGAACAGCGGCTGGTCCGGCCGCGGCAGCTCCCGCTGCCAGCGCTGCGCATCGCGCGCCGCGCGCGTGAGCAGGTAGGAGCCGAGCTTGGCAATGAGGTCGGACTCCTCGGCCACCGGCACGAAGTTGGCGGGGTTGAGGGTACCGAGGCGGGGATGCTCCCAGCGCAGTTCCGCTTCGAAGCCGGCCAGCGTCTCGGTGGGGAGGTAGAAGATCGGGTGGTAGATCACCCGCAGCTGCTTGCGCTCGATGGCGGCGCGCAGCTCGCCCTCGAGGGCGACGCGCCCGTCGGGATCCGCGCGCATCTCGGCGTTGAAGATCTCGACCCGGTCGGAGCCCGAGCGCTTGGCACGGTACATGGCGATCTCGGCCTCGTGCAGCAGTTCCGCCGGGTTCTCGTCGGGCCCGTCGTAGATCGAGATGCCGACCGAGGCCGTCAGCACGATCTCCTGGCCGCCGATGGCGATCGGCGAGCGCACCGAGCGGCGCACGTGCTCGGCCAGCATGGCCAGCTCGCGCGGGTCGGTCTGGCTGAGCAGCAGCAGCGCGAACTGGTCGTGGCCGATGCGGGCGAGCGTGTCCTGCGGACCAAGGTTGCGGGCGAGACGGCGCGCGATGGTGAGCAGCAGGCTGTCGCCCGCCACCATGCCGAACGCGACGTTCGCCTGCTTGAAGCGGTCGATCTCGATGAACAGCAGCGACGGGCGCACCAGCGGCTCCAGCGTGGCACGCTTGGCGGCGGTCGCCAGGCGGTCGAGGAACAGGTCGCGGTTGGGGAGCCCGGTCAGGCTGTCGTGGACGGCATTGTGCAGGAGCCGCTCCTGCGCGCGCTTGGCGTCGGTGGTCTCACGCACCAGTCCGACGCAGCGCAGGTTGCGGCGGTCGCCGGTGGGCAGGCAGGCGGCGTCGAGATCGAACCAGCGGTAGGAGTTGTCGACGTGGCGCATGCGGAACTCGATGCGCATCTCGCCGCCCGCGCGCTCCTTCACCGACCACAGGAGCAGCTTGAAGCGCTCGCGGTCGGCCGGGTGCATGTGGGCGATGAAGCTGTCGGTCTTGGCGGACAGCTCGCCCGCCTTGAGGCCCAGCGCGGCCTCGACGATCGGGCTCACCTTGATCTCGTCCCGCCGCGCATTCCACTCCCACACCGCCGCGCCGGCGCCGTCCACCGCTAGGGAGCGCAGCTGCTGCTCGCCGGGCTGGGAGCCGTAGGCGGGCTCGGCGGAGCGGAAGGCGTACTGTGTGACGGTGAAGCCGATCAGTACGACAATCATAACGA
Source organism: Hyphomicrobiaceae bacterium (assembly GCA_036555805.1). Lineage (GTDB taxonomy): Bacteria > Pseudomonadota > Alphaproteobacteria > Rhizobiales > Hyphomicrobiaceae > AWTP1-13. The sequence continues at coordinate 2,939 of DATBKR010000069.1, forward strand.
GGCCGGCGATCAGGCTCAGGGTGACGAAATCGCCGGCCAGCCGTCCGGACAGCGTGGCGCCGGCGCCGAACAGCCACACCAGGAGCAGCATCCACGTCGGCACCAGCGACAGCGCGCGGTCCTGCCCGCGCAGCGCCAGGAACAGGGTGACGGCGGCGCCCGTGACGCCGATGAAGATGCCGGAGAGGCGCACGAAGGTGGCGGCGAGGCGCGGATCGAGGAACGCCGCCGCAACCAGCACGCACTGGACGCCGATCCACAAGCCGAGCAGCAGCCGCGTGAATCCCTGCGACGCGCTCAGGCGCAGAAAGACGTAGAGGAACACGACGAGGCTCGCCGCCATCGCCGCCTCGGTGGCGGCGCGGTACTGGGCGTTCTCCTCGGGCCTGATGCTGAACAGCTTGTGCCAGAAGCCCAGATCGACGCACAGGTAGGCCAGCACGCACCAGGCGAAGACGGCAGCCGATGGAAAGATCGCCTTGTGATTGGCCGCGTACACCGCGGTCAGGAAGATGGCGAGCAGGCCGGTAATGCCGAGCATGACGCCGCTGAAGAGGTAGCGGTCGCGGCCCTTCTGCTC
>DATBKR010000070.1:0-1758 GCA_036555805.1 Hyphomicrobiaceae bacterium
CGCCCACAACGGCAACCTCACCAACGCCCTCACGCTCCGGCGCGAGCTGATCTCCTCCGGCGCCATCTGCCAGTCCACCTCCGACACCGAGGTGATCCTCCACCTCATCTCGCGTTCCCGCCGGCGGCGCATCGTGGAGCGTTTCGTGGATGCGCTGCTGCAGATCGAGGGCGCCTATGCGCTGGTGTGCCTCACCAACGACATGCTGATCGGCGCCCGCGACCCTGTCGGCATCCGGCCGCTGGTGCTGGGCAGGCTGGGCGCGGCCTACGTGCTCACCTCGGAGACGTGCGCGCTCGACATCGTCGGCGCCGAGTTCGTGCGCGAGATCGAGAACGGCGAGATCGTGGTCGTCACCAAGGATGGCGTCGAGAGCCACCGGCCGTTTCCGCGACGCCCGGCGCGGCCCTGCATCTTCGAGTACATCTACTTCGCCCGCCCCGATTCCATCGTCGGAGGCCGCAACGTCTACGCCATGCGCAAGCAGACGGGCGTGGAGCTGGCGCGCGAGGCGCCGGTCGCCGCCGACGTGGTGATCCCGATCCCCGACTCAGGGGTGCCCGCGGCCATCGGCTATTCGCAGGAGAGCCAGCTCCCGTTCGAGCTCGGCATCATCCGCAACCACTACGTGGGGCGCACCTTCATCGAGCCGGAGCAGCGCATCCGCCAGCTGGGCGTCAAGCTCAAGCACTCGGCCAACGCCGCCGCCGTGCGCGGCAACCGCATCGTGCTGATCGACGACAGCGTAGTGCGCGGCACCACCTCGAAGAAGATCGTGCAGATGATGTTCGAGGCGGGCGCCCGCCAGGTGCACTTCCGGGTGGCGTGCCCGCCCATCGCCCACCCCGACTTCTACGGCATCGACACGCCGCGCACGACCGAGCTGCTCGCGGCCAACATGAGCGTGGAGGAGATGTGCCGCTTCATGGGCGCCACGTCGCTCGCCTTCCTGTCCGTCGACGGCGTCTACCGGGCGCTCGGCTACGACCGCCGCGATGCGCGCAACCCGCAGTTCACCGACCACTGCTTCACCGGCGACTACCCGACGAGCCTCACCGACCAGCATGGCCCCGCCCACGCCGGCCAGCTGTCGCTGCTGTCGGAGGTGTCGTAGGCATCCACCCGTCATCCCGGAAGCCGAGCCGCAGGCGAGGCTATCCGGGGCCTCGGCGAACGAGCCTAACCCGGTTCGAACGGGATTATGACGGGTAAGTGTCCTGGCTGATGACGGTGCTGCCCCATGAGGCTGCTGATTGCATCAAGTTTGGTCCTCTTCTCTGTGGCGGCGGATGCTCAACAAGCGCCGCGCGGTTTCGTTATGCCGTTGCGTGCCGACGATATAGTGACCAGTGCCACGGGCGCCGTCGTTATTCGAGGGACCATCGAGTGGCGCGATGGCCGGACGACAAACTATCTCGAGATCCGCTGCAGCGGTAAAGATCGACAAGTTGTCATGCTGGAACGGCGACTGAACGTGTATGGGGCCATCTGGGGAACTTGGCCCGTTGAGCCGGAGTTCTGCGCAGGGCTCGCAGCGAGCGTGCAGAAGCGCTGATCGTGCAGACCACCCGACTGGGATGACCGGTAGGGTCTATGACTCCAGGAACCGCACGGGCCCGCCTCCGGCCGGGCCCAGGATCTCCCCCTCCCACATCACGCGCCGTCCCCGCACGAACGTCCCCACCGGCCAGCCTTGCACGCTGACGCCGTCGTAGGGGGTCCAACCGCAGCGGGACGCGATCCAGGCGTTGGTGATGG